>JBAPYE010000285.1:0-2962 GCA_049284575.1 Desulfobacterales bacterium | reverse complement strand
GGGTGATGGGGGCCAGTTGGCCCGCTTCGGAGCCCCGCCGCGAGAAACGGCCGGTTGAGCCGCTCGCCGCACCGGCCCCCGCTTCGGCGGCGGCCGATGCACCCCTGCCGGCGGTAAACGGAATTCTGCAGATCGCCGAGCCGGGAGGGTCGTCCCGCATTCTGGCCCTGATCGGGGGGCGGGCGCGGGGCGAAAACGATCAGGTCTCAGGGTTCACCATTGAGCGCATCACGGTGGCCGGCGTGGCCTTCGGCCGCGACGGCCGGCGCTGGTTCGCCCCGGCACCGGAGGTGCCGTTTTCCGTTG
This sequence comes from Desulfobacterales bacterium, assembly GCA_049284575.1. Taxonomy (GTDB): domain Bacteria; phylum Desulfobacterota; class Desulfobacteria; order Desulfobacterales; family JAABRJ01; genus JAABRJ01. The sequence goes on along the minus strand of JBAPYE010000285.1, from coordinate 2,656 downwards.
ACAGGGGACATTAGAAGCACCGCCCCGGGTGTGCTTATTTTTGGAAGACCGGGCCAGAAGCGGGATGGATTGGATTTCGAGGCGATGATGAAATCGATGCGCGCAGGGGGCAGGATCAGACATCTGCTGGTGGTGGGGATGCTTGGGGGGGTATTCGCGCTCAGCGGGTGCAGCATGCAACAGCCGCGGCCGGTAACCCTCGGTGAACTCGAATCGATCAACCCCAGGGCCATTCTGACGGAGGCAAAGCCCAGGCTGGCGCCGGGGCCGCCGCCTTTAACTGAAAAAATGGCGCCGCTGGCCCGCGGGATCACGCAGCCGGCACGACTGTATAGCCTGGTGTTTGAGCGCGCGCCCCTGTCGGAGGTTATCGGCGCCCTCATCCGGGATGCCGACTTGAGCCTGTCGGTGGATGCCAACGTCGATCTGGCCCGCACGGTCACCGTGCACTTGAAGAATGCCACCCTGGAGGAGGCCCTGGACATTATCATCGCCCAGGGGGCCGGCTACGCATGGCAGATTCAGGGCGGTTGCCTGCACGTCAAGCGTTTCCAGGAGCGGATCTATCAGTTGGACTACCTGGACCTGGTGGGCGAGACCGACATCGAGGTGGGCGGCGATATGCTGGCATCCAGTGTCGAAAACTCGGGGGTCGCCGGAAAATATCAGGTCAAGGCCAAGCGCAGCAACGAAAACACCGATCTGTGGACCAGTGTTTCCCAAACCCTGGAGGGGTTGAAGTCCGACGAAGGTGTCCTGCGGGTCAACCGCAACGCCGGGATCATCTACATCGCCGATGTTCCCCGGCGCGTCAGCACCATGGTCGGCTTTCTCGATTCCCTGTCGGAAACCCTGCATCGTCAAGTGTTTATCGAGGCGCGGATCATGGAAGTGATTCTCAACGACGAACACAAGTACGGGATTGACTGGACCAATCTGCAGGTCGAATTTACCTCCGGCTGGGGGGCCCTGCCGGATCAGTTCGACCTCGGTTTCAACAGCAACGGGGTGATCGCGCTCGCCGACCAGTCGCGCTTCAGCGCGGTCCTCGATTTTCTGCGCACCCAGGGCGACGTGTCGGTTCTTTCCAACCCCCACCTGTCCGTGATGAACCGCCAATCGGCGGTGCTGACCATCGGGGTTCAATTTCCCTTTACCGACATCGACGGCGTCGATCGGGATTTCGATACCGGTGTCACCACCATCGGCTCCTCCATCAAGCGCGTGATTCTGGGGCTTCAACTGGGCCTCACCCCCCAGATCTCCAAGGAGGGCATCGTGACCCTGCATGTGGTGCCCACCATTACCCGGATTCAGCGCGAGGTGGAACTGGAGATCCCGACCGATTCTTTTTTCACCCAAACCATATCCAACCCCGTCATCGACCTGCAGGAACTGGCCACCATGGTTCGGGTCAGGGAGGGGCAATCCTTCGTGTTGGCCGGGCTGATCAGCGAAATCAAACAGTTGAACCACCAGGGGCTGCCGCTGCTGGGCGATCTGCCCTATCTCGGGCAGTTTTTTCGGCAGATAAAGGATTCGGCCGAAAACCGGGAACTGGTCATTTTTATCACCCCCTATATCAAGTCCCTGATGTAGACCACCGGAAGGGGTTATGATCTAAAATTATATAAAGTTATAGGATGTTGGGGCCGATTTGATTTTTACGCGGCACTCGAAACCGACCTTATTCATCATGGAGGATTTTCATGCGCTCCCCAAAAAACACCTTTGCCGGTCAGGCCGGCTTTACCCTGGTCGAAATTGCCATCGTGATGGTGATCATCGGTCTGCTCATCGGCGGCGTGCTCAAGGGCCAGGCCATGGTTCACAACGCCAAAACCAAGCGGGTGGTCAAACAGGCCGACGAGCTGCGGGCGGCGGTGATGACCTTTTTCGACCGCTACGGGGTTTATCCCGGGGATGAAAACCTGGCCGCGATCCCGGCCGGCGGGGCGGATTTGGAGGGCAACGGCAACGGGCAGATTGCCGGTGCCGAGATCTATGAAGTCTTCAACGACCTCGGCATCGACGGCCTGATCACCGGCACCTACAACGGCACCAGCGATCTTCCCAAGCACGCCTTTGGCGGCAATGTCTATCTGGCGCACGTCAATCCGCCGGGCAACACCACCCCGCCGGATCACTATTTTTACTTTCTCAACCTGCCCGGCGAGGTCTGCCAGGAGATCGACAGCAAGTATGACGACGGCAACAGCAATACCGGCAGCATCGTCGGCAGCGCGGCCTACACCACGGGAACAAGCGTCCCGACCCTTTACATGCGGTTCTGATTCGGGACCCGTCTGATCTGCGGAAGAGGGCACGCCCTGGCGGGGTGTCCTCTTCCTGTTTGACGGCCCTGCGGTGAACTTCTGTCACCCTCAAACCACGTACCGTTCATGGAAAAGAGGTCTTCACCCCTGCGGGGGCAAAACGGATTCACCCTGCTGGAAATCGCCATCGTCATGGTGATCGTCGGTCTCTTGGCCGGCGGCGGGGTGTCCCTGATGGGGATGCTGACCGCCCGCAAGGCGCGCAACGACTGTCAGCAGTATCTGACCCTGGCCAAAAATGCGCTGGTGACCTTCGCGGTGGTCAACGGGCGCCTGCCATGGGCCGACACCGACGGCGACGGTCAGGCCAACCCCCATGC
>JBAPYE010000284.1:0-7648 GCA_049284575.1 Desulfobacterales bacterium | reverse complement strand
CCGCAATGTCAACTGGTCCACCTCGGTGACCGGCAGCACCAACCAATTCCTGGTCGTTCGCGACTGGGCTTTGGCCGCCGGGCGGATGTTCGGCGACAACGAGCTGCGGGCCGGAAAGGCCGTCTGCCTGCTGGGCGCCACGGTCCGACAACAGCTCTTCGGCGGCCAAGACCCCATCGGCGCGACCATCCGTCTGGGAAAGATTTCCTTCACGGTCATCGGGGTGCTGGAAGCCAAAGGACAGTCGAGCTTCGGCACCGACCAGGACGACCTGGTCCTGATCCCGCTCAAGACCCTGCAGCGGCGCTTTACCGGCAAGACCGACGTCAGCATCATCTACCTTTCGGCCGCCGACGGGGTGCCCACCGAAGAGGTTCAGGCCGCCACCGAAGCCCTGATGCGCGAGCGGCGCCGGATCGCGATCGGCGGGGAGGATGATTTCCATGTGCGCGACATGAAGGAGATTATCGCCACCCTGACCGGCACCACCCGGGTGCTCACCGGTCTGCTGGGGGCCGTGGCGGCCGTGAGCCTGCTGGTGGGGGGCATCGGCATCATGAACATCATGCTGGTCTCGGTCACCGAGCGTACCCGTGAGATCGGCACCCGACTGGCCATCGGCGCCCTGGAACGTGAGGTCCTGCTGCAGTTTCTGGTGGAGGCGGTGGTGCTGGCGGTTTTCGGCGGGCTGGTGGGGATCGTGCTGGGGCTGGCGGCGGCCTGGCTGGGCGCCCGGGCGATGGCGATGCCCTTCGTTTTCAACCCCGGCATCGTCCTGGCGGCTTTTGTCTTCTCCGGCGCGGTGGGGGTGATCTTCGGCTTTTTCCCCGCCCGCAAGGCCGCCCGGCTGGATCCCATCGAGGCCCTGCGGCACGAGTAGCCGCGGGGCGAAGCGCCCGCCTGGTTTTCGGTGGCGGCCATTCGGTTCGGCCGAGGGCCGACCCGGGCTACTGCCGGGCGGTCGCACGAATCGCTTGACGGTGCGGGCAGCGGCGCATAATTAAGAATGAGGCTGAAACGGCCCCTGCGCTGATTCGGCAAGCGCAGTACCTGCCAGGCCCCCTTTTGCCGTATTAAAATCGAGGACGCCATGGAAATCACCGCTATCGCCCAGCAGGCCTGCCGACAGCTGGCCGCTGTCAAAACCGACGCCAAAAACCGGGCCTTGGCCGCCATCGCCCAAGCCCTGGAAGTGCGTCGGGCGGACATCGTGGCCGCCAACCGGCGCGACCTGGCCCGCGCCGAGGCCGAAAACCTGGCACCACCGCTGCTGAAGCGCCTGCGCTTCGACGCGGCCAAAATCACCGAGGCCGTGGAGGGCATCCACAGCCTGGCGGCGCTGCCCGATCCGGTGGGGGCGACCCTCAGCGCCACCGAGCTGGACACGGGGCTCGAGCTCTACAAGGTCAGCTGCCCCATCGGGGTGATCGGCGTGATCTTCGAGTCGCGGCCCGATGCCCTGGTGCAGATTTCCTGCCTGTGTCTCAAGAGCGGCAACGCCGTCCTGCTCAAGGGCGGCAGCGAGGCGGCGGCCACCAACCGCATTCTGGCCGAGACGATCAGCGCCGCCAGCGTCGCCGCCGGCATGCCCGCGGGGTGGCTGGCGCTGCTCGAGACCCGCGCGGATGTGGCGGCCATCCTGGGGTTGGACGAGGATATCGATCTGATCATCCCGCGCGGCAGCAACGAATTCGTGCGCCACATTATGGATAACACCAGCATCCCGGTCCTGGGGCACGCCGACGGCATCTGCCACGTTTACATCGACCGCCGCGCGGACCTGGACATGGCCGTGCGCATCGCGCTGGACAGCAAAACCCAGTACGTCGCGGTCTGCAATGCCGTCGAAACGATTCTGGTGCACCGGGCGGTGGCGGCCGAGGCGCTGCCCAAGCTCAAAACCGCCCTGGAAGAACGGGGCGTTGAGATTCGCGGCTGCGAGCGCACCCGCGCGCTGATCGACGTGGCGGCCGCCGTCGCGCAGGACTGGCGCACCGAATATCTCGACCTGATCGTCTCGGTCGCGGTGGTGGACGATCTGGATGCGGCCATCGCGCACATCAACCGCTACGGCTCGGGCCACACCGATGTGATCGTCACCGCGGACCGCGCACGCGCCCTGCGTTTCATGGACTACGTGGATGCGGCGGACGTCTTCTGGAACTGCAGCAGCCGGTTTTCGGATGGTTTCCGTTACGGGCTGGGGGCCGAGGTGGGCATCAGCACGAACAAGATCCACGCCCGCGGCCCGGTGGGACTGGAAGGCCTGGTGATCTACAAGTGGCGGCTGATGGGCACCGGCCAGATCGTGGCCGACTACAGCGGGCCGAACGCCAAGCCCTTCACCCACCGCCGATTGGCCCAACCCTTTGACGACGCCTTGCGGTCCGAGCGCTGATGGCCTTTGGCCGCCGTGAGCATCGGCCGGCGGGGTGCCATCGCCGTTTGGTTCGCCTGGCGGGATATGATTATTCCAAAACCGGGGCCTATTTCGTGACCGTTTGCACCCAGGATCGAGCCTGCCTTTTCGGCGTTGTGACTGAGGACGGCGCCATGTGCTGGAACGACGCCGGGCACATGCTGGTTGCGCAGTGGGAGGCGCTGGCCGATCGGTTTCCGGCGGTTGAAATCGACGCCTTTGTCGTCATGCCGAATCATCTGCACGGGATCGTTTGGATTTGTGATTCCAAACCCGCCCACAGGGTAAACGCGGTTGGGGCAACCACAAGGGTTGGGGCAACCACAAGGGTTGCCCCTACGGTCGTTGGACACGATGGCCCCGTAGGGGCAGGCCTCGTGCCTGCCCGTCCCACGGTCGTTGGACACGATGGCCCCGTAGGGGCAGGCCTCGTGCCTGCCCGTTCCACGGCCGTCGGAAACGATGGCACCGTAGGGGCAGGCCTCGTGCCTGCCCACCCCAAACAGGACCGCAGGCCGACCCTGGGTGATGTGGTGGGGGCGTTCAAATCGGTGACGACGGTGGCCTACACCCGGGGGGTGAAGGCATCGGGTTGGCCGGGGTTTCGGGGTCGGTTGTGGCAGCGCAATTACTACGAACATATCATCCGAAGCGATGAATCCTTGGGGCGCATCCGGCACTATATTCGAGAAAACCCGGCGCGGTGGGCGTTCGACCGCGAGAATCCGCAGGCTGTCCGGCCGGAAGCGGCCAAGTAATGGCGCCAATGAAGGCCAACACCGCGTGATGCCCCCGGGTTATCAGGCGGTTCGTCCCTTTCAACCTGCGCCATGCCGGCCGCCTTACGGGCTTGGTTTGGCATCGGCCTGGATCGTGGCGCCCATCAGGACGGGCGGCACCGGAAAGCCGGCCTCCGACGCCTTGCGGTACCAGAAGGCCGCCAGCTCCGGGTTGCGGTTTCCCCCGGATCCTGTCTGATGGAGATAGCCCAGCATCATCATCGCAAAACCGTCCTCCTGGGCGGCCGCCTGTTTAAACAGGGCCCGGCTGCGGGCGGGGTCCTGGGCAACGCCGAAAACGCCGCTGTAGCAGTATGTGCCCAGCGCCCGAAGGGCGCCCAAATTGCCCTGAGCAGCGGACTTTTCCAGCCAGGCCAGGCCTTCGGCGGGCTGGCGGGGTGCGCCGTCGCCGAAGAGGAGCATATGGCCGGCGATGTACTGGGCCTCGGCGTGGCCGTCGTCGGCGCACCGGAGGTAAAGGGCCAGCGCCGCCGGCTGCTGGTCCGCGTCGTAGAGCCGGTCGGCCTCCTCCCAGCAGGCGGCGACACCGGGGCTGTCCGCGCCGCTGGTGCCCGCTTGGCCCACCATCGAATTTTTACACCCGCCCAACAGCATCAGACCCATGCAAATCCATAACAGCGGTTTTTTCAATTTCACGCTCACCAGTCTATCCTCCGGGGAATCGATGGGCCGCGCCCGCGGGTGGAACACGCCGCTTGTCGCGCAAGTCGAACACGTCGCCCAATTGTGATGGGGAGTATGGAATTTATATCGGGATCTTGGCCCGGAAGCTTGACCGCCGGTGCGCAAAAAAGGACGTTGGCGGGCCGTCGCCGCCGGCTGTGGGGGGGGACACGGCGCTTTTCCTGACGGGGCCCCAAGGCATTAGCTTTTGCCCCGTGGGAGGTCAGGGTGGCGGCGCTTCATCATCAAACGGCGCTTTCAGGGCGTAAACCCCGTGCACCAATTTGGCCTCCATGGTGTGGCTTTCTTTTTCCATAATTCTCAGCATGGCCTTGTTGGAGGCCAGGATTTCGGCGGTGAATCCGCGAATGCCGCGCTCCCGTGCCAGACGCAGGAGCATCCGGTAGAGAAAAGTGGCGATGCCATACCCCTGGAAGCGCTCGTCGACCACGAAGGCGACCTCGGCAAACCCGCTGGCGGGCTCCTGGATGAAACGGCCCTCGGCGATGATCTGCTCTTCTTCGGGGTCGCCCATCAACCCGACGATGGACATGATCTCGCGATAGTCCACATTCACATAGGCCTGCATTCTGGCGTGGGGCATGGTCTTGACCGGTGCAAAATACCGGTAGTAGACGGCCCGCTCCGAAAAGCGGTAAAACAGGCGCCGCATTTCGCCCTCATCCGAGGGTTTGATGGCCCTGAAGTGAACCTCCAGACCGTCCTTGAAGGTATGCCGCACCGCGATTTCGGCCGGGTAGAGGTGCGCGCTTTCTTTCAGGAAAATCTGGTCCTGGTAGAGGATCCTGGCCGCCTTGGCCTCCCGGAAGAGCTCTTCGCGGTCGTCGGGGTGGGCGATTTCGATCAGGGCTTGGGCCCGTTCGCGCAGGCTGCGCCACTTCAGCGGGGCAACGCCGTACTCGGTGGCGACCATGTTGACCGATTCGCGCAGGTTGAGCTGGCTGGGGTAGTCCTTGATCGACAGCAGAATATTGGGCTTGCCCTCGCGGTTGCGGCTGGGAAGGCCGCAAACCGAGCGGCCGCCGGGAGAGATCTCGGCGCCCACCACGAAATCGATGGTCTCACCGGGGCCGACCGCCACCCGGGTGCTGCCCTCGTGTAAGGCGATCAGTCCGGAAAGGTCCACCTTGCGAACGTGAAAAATCCCGAAAAAGTGCGGGTTGCGTCCGATCTGGACCGGATCGCAGACCGAGTCGATGCGCTGAAACTCGACGATCGGGTTGCGGTCCAGCCACTGCATCAGCTCGGCCGTGCCCACGGCGTAGGAGGTCAGCGACTTTCCCCGGAAGCTGGTCTTGCAGCGGTTGGTCGCGATGCCTTTTTTGACCATGTCCATCTGGGCGTCGGTGAAAAAGGGTGAGTGCAGCCCCAGGTCGCGTTTGCCGTCCAGCCGGCGGCTGAGGGCTTCGAAAAGCGACCCGATCGAAAAGGTCAGACAGTCGCCGTCCTCGATCAGCGCGGCGATGTTGGCCGCCACTTTTTCCATGATCGCGTCCACGGGCCAGCGTTCGAAATAGACCGGTGGGTCGGCCGCCTCCACCAGCAAGTCGAAATCCGCTACCGAGACGATCGTGTCGCCCAGGGTAAACGGGACCTGCGGGTTGATTTCGCCCACCACCAGGTCGGCCTTGGCCATAGCCTCGCGGGCCACGTCGACCGCTACCCCCAGGCTGCTGTAGCCCAGTTCGTTGGGCGGCGTGATCTGTACGAAGGCCACATCGATGGGCACCTGGCCGGATGCGATCACCCGCCGGATCTGGGAGTAGCGGCTGGGGATCAAGTCTACCAGGCCTTCGCTCAGGGCCTCGCGCGAGACCCATCCCGGGAAAAAGGTTTTCAGCCGGCACTTGTGGGCCCGCAGCGCGTCCAGGGAAATGTCGCTGCCGTGGCTGGCGATCTGAACCAGCTCCAGATCCTTCAGGTTGTTGTCCTCCGAGGCCATCAGCCGCCGCACCAGGGTGTGCGGCTCCGCCACCCCGGTGCCGAGAAAAATAGACATACCGGGGCGGATGCGGGACAGGACCTCCTCCACCGGGACGAGGCGCGAGAGCCAAGCGGGCTGCGGGTGCAATTGCATATTCTTTTCCCCTCTGGCGATCGGTGAGCACCCTTGCTGGGGCGGGTTTAAGCGCCCGGGACTGCTGTGGGCGGCGGGCGGGCGGACGTAGACTGCAGTTTAGCCCAGGCGCGCCGGGAATGTAAACCCCATTTGGCCGCAGCCGCGAAACGCCGCAAAAGCCGGGTGACCGCCGGGGAGGCGAATTCCAGGCACGACCCTGTGCCGCTGCGGCTGCCGCTCAAACCCCTTGTCCCCCCAGGGCAGGCATGCTATTGGCTGAGCCGATTCGACCTTGCCGCTCGCCGCGGCGACCGGCACCTGGCCGGCCCGCAAGGACGCCAAGGCTCGGGTCGATGCGCCGTCTGGCGCGGCGTGCCGCATGCTCACGAAAACCGGTGAGGCCTCGCCGACACTTGCGACACCCACAGAAAAAGGAAGCAGTGAAATGGTCTCAGTTCTGGTAATGTATGCTGCCGTCGGTGCAGTCGCCGGTGTTCTGGCAGGCCTGCTGGGTATCGGCGGGGGGTTGGTGATCGTGCCGATGCTGGTTTATTGCCTGACCCTCCAGGGAATCTCGGGTGAGATCATCATGCACCTGGCCTTGGGTACCTCCATGGCCAGCATCATGTTCACCGCGGTCTCGAGTTTCTGGTCGCACCACCGGCGTGGGGCCGTGAAGTGGCTCGTGGTGCAGCGGATTGTCCTGGGTATTCTGGTGGGTACCTTTCTGGGCGCCTGCTTCGCCGCCCAGCTCTCGACGGGCTTTCTCAAAATTTTTTTCGTGGTGTTTCTCTATTACGTGGCCCTCCAGATGCTGCTGGGCAAAAAACCCAAGCCCAGCCGCCACCTGCCGGGGCGGCTCGGGATGTTCGCCGCGGGCAACGTTATCGGCGTTTTTTCCAGCCTGGTGGGGATCGGCGGCGGCACGTTGTCGGTGCCCTTCATGGTCTGGTGCAACATCCCGCTGCACCAGGCCATTGGCACTTCGGCGGCCATCGGGTTTCCCATTGCCGTGGCCGGCACTCTCGGCTACATCACCGGCGGCTGGACGGCGGATGTGCCCCCCATGTCGCTGGGCTACGTCTACCTGCCGGCCCTGGTGGGGATCATCGTCACCAGCGTGCTGACCGCCCCTTTGGGGGTTCGCCTGGCGCACAGCCTGCCCGTGGACCGGCTCAAACGGGTCTTTGCCGTGCTGCTGCTGCTGGTGGCCACGCGCATGCTCTTCAGCGTGCTGTGAGCAGCGGTTCGCGCTTGAGGAGGGTGGCATGCACTTCAGCTTCAACCAGAAAAGGGAGTGGTCCAGCGCCGCTCAACGCTCGGTCAGCATGGCCTGCGGGGCCATGGTGGCGAGCAGTCAGCCGCTGGCCAGCCTGAGCGGCTGCCGGGTGCTGGCCGCCGGCGGCAACGCGGTGGATGCCGCCGTTGCCATGGCCGCGACCCTGTGCGCGGTGGAACCCTACTCGGTGGGCATCGGCGGGGATACCTTCGCGCTTTTTGCCTTTGACCACGGCCGGCGCGTGGTGGGCATGAACGGCAGCGGGCGTGCGCCGCGCAAGGCCACCCTGGAAGGCTTGCGTGCCGCCGGCCACACCCGCATGCCCCAGGTCGGCATGCTCTCGGTGACGGTGCCCGGGGCGCTCAGGGCGTGGTCGGACGCACTGGCGCGCTATGGCCGCCTGGCCC
>JBAPYE010000283.1:0-9025 GCA_049284575.1 Desulfobacterales bacterium | reverse complement strand
GCGCAGCGCCGCGAGGGCCACCGCGCGATACAGTGCGCCGGTATCCACGTAGCGATACCCCAGCCGCTCGGCCAGGGTGCGGCTGACCGTGGTCTTGCCGGCGCCCGCGGGCCCGTCGATCGTAATGACCAGCGGGTGTCGGGTTTTGTCTGAAGCCATAAACGGTTAACTCGCACACGCGCCGGCGGTGGCACTAGAGGGCCGCCGCCAGCGCCTTTAAAAAACGCTCGTTTTCACTCGGGAGGCCGGCGTTGACCCTCAAATACCGGGGATACCCATAGCCGCCCATGGGGCGCACGATGACGCCTTGACGCAGCAGTTTTTGATTCACGGCCGCGGCGTCGCGTTCCAGGTCGACCAGGAAAAAATTGGCTTCGGTCGCAAAATAACGCACATGCATGCGCTGCAGGCCGGCTTGCAGATAGGCCAGACCGTCGTGGACGGCCTTGAGGGTCCGCGCCAGGTGCTCATGGTCCGCCAGTGCGGCGCAGGCCGCGGCCTGGGCCAGGGCATTGGTGTTGAACGGCTGGCGGATGCGGTGGATCAACTCGGCGACGGCCTGGGGCATGATGCCGTAGCCGATCCGTAGCCCGGCGAGGCCGTAGGCCTTGGAAAAGGTCCGGAGGGCCACCAGCAGCCGGTTTTCATCGAGATAGTCGCACCCGTCCGGGCTGTCCGGGTCGCGCACGAACTCCAGGTAAGCCTCGTCGAGCACCACGACCACGTCGGCGGGCAGCGCAGCCAGGAAACCGTCCAGGGCCGCACGGGTCACCACGCTGCCGGTGGGGTTGTGGGGGTTGGTGATGAACACCATCCGGGTTTTGGGGCCCACCCGCTTGGCCATGTCCTCCAGGTCGATGACCAGATGGCGCAGGGGGGAATAAACCGGCACGGCGCCGGCGGCCCGCACCGTGATGTCATACATCAGAAAGGCCGGCCGGGGAATCAGGACCTCGTCGCCGGGCTGCAGGAACACCCGCGCCAGCATGCCGATGAGATCGTCGGAGCCGTTTCCCAGAACGATGCTGGCGGGGGGCACGCCGAGTTTGGCCGCCAGCTGGCGCGTCAACCGGTAGCCGGTGGCATCCGGATAACGGTGGAGGCTGTTCAGACAGCCGCTGATGGCCGCCGTCGCCAGGGGCGAGGGGCCCAGGGGGTTTTCGTTGGAGGCCAGTTTGACCGAATCGGAAATGCCGTACTCGCGCTCCAGCTCTTCACAGGGTTTGCCGGGTTCGTAGGGCTGGATGGCCAGGATGTAGTCGGGTACCGGTAGGTTCATGGGGTTGAATTACGCTTTACGGAACTGTCATTTTTGGGCGGCCTTGCGGCCTTCGTCAATGGCGCTCATGTTGAGGGGAATGAATTTTTCCTTGGCCGCAAACTCTTCTTTGACGCATTCCCGGAACAGCTCGAAATCAACGATCCGGCTGCGGGCCACGAAAGCCGCCAGGGCCACGATATTGGCCGCCTTGACGCTGCCCAGGGCATCAGCGATATCCGTGGCCGGGACCTTAAGCTCGTCCACGTCCGTGCGGGCGGCGTCGATGGGGATCAGCGAGCTGTTGATGATCACCACGCCGCCGGGCTTCACGGTGGGGGCGAACTTTTCCAGCGATGGCCGGTTCATGGCCACCAGATGCTGGGGGTTGCGGATGATGGGCGAGCCGATCGGCCGGTCGCTGATCACGACGGTGCAGTAAGCGGTTCCGCCGCGCATCTCGGGGCCGTAGGAGGGGATCCAGGCCACTTCGTAGCCTGCCTCCATGGCCGCGTGGGCCAGTATCTTGCCGGCCAAGAGAATCCCCTGGCCGCCGAACCCGGCAAACATCACTTCGCTTTGCATATCCTCTCCTCGCGCTACTCGGGGGTTTTGAATTCACCGAGCTGGTAGTAGGGCAGCAGGGTTTCTTCCGACCACCTGACCGCCTCGGTGGGCGTGAGCCCCCAGTTGGTCGGACAGGTGCTGACCATTTCGACAAAGCTGAAGCAGCGGCCTTCGAGCTGGTACTGAAACGCTTTTTTAAGGCTCTTTTTGGCCTTGACGATGTACTTTGGCTTGAGCACCGTCTGCCGGGCGATGTAAGCCGGGGTTTGCAGGGATGCCAGCAGCTCGGCCATCCGGATGGGCATGCCGGTCTCCTCGACCTTGCGGCCGAAGGGGGAGGTGGTGGTGCGCTGGTTGGGCATCGTGGTGGGCGCCATCTGCCCGCCGGTCATGCCGTAAACCGCATTGTTGACGAAAACCGTGGTGAATTTTTCGCCGCGGTTGGCCGCGTGGACGATCTCGGCCATGCCGATGCTGGCCAGATCCCCGTCTCCCTGGTAGGTGAAGACTATCAGGTCGGGGCGCACCCGCTTGATGCCCGTGGCCATGGCCGGTGCCCGGCCGTGGGCCGCCTCCTGGAAATCGAAGTTGAAGTAGTTGTAGGCCAGAACGGCGCAGCCCACCGGGGCGATGCCCACCGTGCGGCCCCGGATTCCCAGTTCGTCGATCACCTCGGCCACCAGCCGGTGGATCACGCCGTGGGTGCAGCCCGGGCAATAGTGGGTGGGCACGTCGGTCAGCGACTCCGGTTTTTTGAAGGTTTTCCCCATCTTTTAAGCTCCTTTTTTTCCGAGTTCGAGAACGACGTCCGCAATTTCCTCCGGCGTGGGCACATCGCCGCCGCACTTGCCGTACCAGGTGACCGGCCGCTGGCCCTGAACCGCGCGCTCGACATCCTCGACCATCTGGCCCATGCTCATCTCGATGCTGACCACCACCTTGCAGCTGGGTTTGGCCGCCGCCGCGCGGATCGCCTGCAGCGGAAAGGGGAACAGGGTCTGGGGGCGCAGCAGGCCGACTTCGACGCCGCGCTCCTTGAGGGCATCGACGGTTGTCCGGCAGACCCGGCTCATGGTGCCGTAGCTGACGATCAGCACCCCGTAGTCGCCGTCGAGGTTGTAGGACTCGAAGCGGATTTCCTCCCGGGCCATGCGCTCGTATTTGGACTTCAGGTGCAGGTTGTGATCGTTGAGCACCTTGGGGTCGAGGTAAAGGGATTTTACCAGGTTGCGGTCGCCGCCCTTGCGGGTGTCGATGCCGGAGGTGGCCCAAGCGCTTTTGTCGCTGGCAGGGACCTGCAGGTGGTCGGGAAAGGCGACCGGCTCCATCATCTGGCCGATCAGCCCGTCGCCCAGAATCATGACCGGGTTGCGGTATTTTTCCGCCAATGGAAAGGCCTGCATGACCATCTCGACGGTTTCCTGGACGCTGGCCGGCGCCATCACCAGCAGGCGGTAATCCCCGTGCCCGCCGCCCTTGGTGGCCTGGAAATAATCCCCCTGGGAGGGCAGGATCCCGCCCAGGCCCGGGCCGCCGCGCATGATGTTGACAAAGACCACCGGCAGCTGGGCGCCCGCGATGTAGCTCAAGCCTTCGCTCATCAGGCTGATGCCCGGGCTCGAAGAGGAGGTGAACACCCTTTCGCCGCAGCCGGCGGCCCCGAAGAGCATGTAGGCCACCGCGACCTCGCTCTCGCCCTGCAGAAAGACGCCGTTGACCTCGGGCATCCGGCGGGCCAGGTACTCGGCCACCTCGGACTGCGGCGTGATCGGATAGGCAAAGTAGTTCAGGCAGCCGGCCCGGATGGCCGCCTCGCCGATGGCTTCGTTTCCTTTCATCAAAATCTTGCCCATTTTTTTCTCCATCCTAAGCTGATTTGGCCTTTTCCTCGACCATAGCGGTAATGGTGATGGCAACGTCCGGGCACATGATGCAGCAGGCCGAGCAGAAAATGCAGTCTTCGGGTCGCGCCTGGTGAACCGGGAAGTAGCCCTTGGTGTTGACCTGTTTGGAAAGCTCCAGCACATTCTTGGGGCAGATGTCCACGCACAGCCCGCAACCCTTGCAGCGATCACTGTCGATAATGTGTTTATACTTCATAAATCTTCAACTCCTTGTGATGGAAAAGATGGGGTGCCGACCACTTGGGCCCCGAGGGTCACACCGAGCGCAGGTTTTTCGGCCCGAGTGGCGCCGCCTTGACCCAGGGCGTCACCAGTTGGCGCTCGATGGGCAGCAGGGGGCAGGCAAACCGGGTTGGGTCCAGACGGGGCAGCAGGGGCGCCGCCGCGGTCACGAATTCCAGCGGCAGCGCCGCGGCGGCGGCCAGGTCGCGGACGAATTGGTAGCCTTCGTAAATGTGATGCGCGGTGGTCTCGCCCATCAGATTGGCGTTGCCGACAAGCCCGTCGATCGTCATGCGGGCGGCGGATTCGATTTGCGCGCGAATTTGTTGGCAGCCCTGGATGGTTTCGGTAAACGGCCGGTAGGGATTGACCACTTGCAGCATGCGCACCGGGCGGTCCCGGAAGGCATCGGCCAGCGCGGCCAGCACGGTGGCGCCGACACCGTCGCCGCCCGCGTCCAAAATGGTGATGTCGCCCGGCGACAGGACAGCCCCTGCCACGGCAGGGTCCAGAATGGGCAGGTCCGCGTGCAGATAACGCTCCGGCGGCAGGATGACCTCGATGCCCAGGGCCGCCAGCGGCCGGCGGGCTTCGCGGGTTCTGAAGTAGGGGTTGACCAGGTCCAGGTCGGCAATCCGGACCGAGCAGCCGGCGCGCCGGCGGTGCACCGCCAGGTTGACGGCCACCTCGGATTTGCCGCTGCCGTAGTTGCCGACGATGATCACCACACCTTTTAAATTGAGTCCCACCCGTTTGCCTCGGATCACAGATTAAACAAGACTAAGTGACTATTTTTTAATGGGAACAATGTCAAGCCTTTTGAGGCTGGCGGTTTCAAGAGCCGACCCTCACCCTTCCCGGATATTTTCCGGCCGGCGGGGTGTCCGCGACTTCGCCGGTGTCCGCGTAACCCCCGAATTTTGCTTGGGCCCCGGCTCCGAATGTGGTAAAAAAAGCCCCCAGGCCGAACGGCGGGCAGCGACCGGCGCCCGGGGAATATTGGCCGCCCCCGCCGGCGGTTCGGATGCAAAATGGCTTGAAACGGGTTGGCCTTAGAAGAGGAAAAAAAGATGTCCAGCGTTCAAACCGGTCTCGAAAATCTGCTGGCGCATCCCCCGGCGTGGCTGGGAGGGCGGCGATTGGGGCTGCTGTGCAATCCGGCCTCCGTCGACCGCCGCTGGCGCCACGCCCGTGATCTGATTCAGGCCCGCTTTCCCGGTCGGTTGAAAGCCCTCTACTCGCCTCAGCACGGTTTTTATGCTGAAAAGCAGGACAACATGATCGAGTCCGACCACATCACGGACCCGGTCTCCGGGCTGCCTGTTTTCAGTCTTTACGGCCAGACGCGGGTCCCCACGGAAGAGATGTTGGCCCCGATCGACGTTTTGCTGGTGGACCTGCAGGATGTCGGCACGCGGGTCTACACCTTCGTCTACACGGTTTCCTACTGTCTGGAGGCCGCCCGCAAATACGGCAAGCGGGTCGCGATCCTGGATCGTCCCAACCCCATCGGCGGGCTTCGGGTGGAAGGCAACTGCCTGCAGCCCGAAACGACCTCGTTTGTGGGACGCTACCCCATCCCCATGCGCCACGGGCTCACCTTGGGCGAGATCGCCGGGCTCTTCAATCAGGCTTTCGGCATCGGCTGCGACCTGGCCGTGGTGCCGCTCACGGGCTGGCGGCGGCGGATGGATTTTGCGGCAACCGGGCTTCCCTGGGTGCCCCCGTCACCCAACCTGCCCACGCCGGCCTCGGCCCTGGTCTATCCCGGACAGGTGCTCTGGGAAGGAACCAATGTCTCCGAGGGGCGCGGCGGCACCCAGCCCTTCGAGGTCTTCGGCGCGCCGTTTTTTAATACCCGTAAAATTCTGGCGGCCGTGGAGAAGGAGAACCTCGCCGGGGTCTGGCTGCGGCCGCTGGTCTTCGAGCCGACCGCCAGCAAGTGGGCCGGCAGTGCCTGCCACGGGTTTCAACTGCACATCACCGATCCGGCGCGCTACCATCCCTACGAAACCACCCTGGAACTGCTGCGGGCCGTCCTGGCCTCTCATCCCACGCAGTTTGCCTGGCGCCAGCCCCCGTACGAGTACGAATTCGAAAAATTGCCGATCGTACTGCTCACAGGCGACCTCCGCCTCCATCGGCAACTGGCGGCGGGGGTGCCGGTGCACACCCTGGCCGGCGCCTGGGAGCCTGAACTCAACCGCTTCAAGGAGATGCGCGAGGCGTTTCTGATCTATCGTTGATACCCCCGGTAATCAACACCTGCCGCGGGCCCCAAACAGACCTTGGGGCACATAGGCCCCGGGGGGGCTGACGGCGAAACAAGAAAACCCTGCACACGTGTCTGTGCAGGGTTTTTTGAAGTGCGGGCGGCCCTCTTTAATGCGCGATCAGTTAAGGATCAGGCTTTTTCGGACTTCAGGGTTTCGATCTCTTTTTTGAGGTCGTCGATTTCCTTTTTGTATTGATCAACGTCATCCGTGGCGCTCTCAGGCGTATCGGTTGCCGTCTCATCTTTTTTCCAGGAGTCTTTGAGTTCATCAAAGCCCAGGTAAAGCGCCAGTCCACCGCCGAGCAGAAGCATAATCGGAATTGCGCCCGCCAACAGTTGCAGGAAAGGTTTCCACCACACCGACAGACCAATGAGACCCAGAACAGCACCGACTGCCCCACCAATTAACGTTTTCATAGAAAATCATCCTCCTTTAAAGTAGCCATAATTGAGTTATATTTTCTCGACTAAAATGCCCTGCTACCCGGTGAATAGCCCTTGTCCAGGTGCGTTCGGGGTATGCCACACTCGGTGAACACCCACCCATGGATACCCGCCTGATTTTGACTTGTGGCAGCACGCCTGAATTTAAAATAATATCCGGTAGATATGCCATTTTAGAAGTCGTTTTCGAAATATTTGTAGGCAATACCACACCCTCACCGGTAACGCAAGCCTAAATTTTTCGCGGCGCCCTTGCCGCAAGCCGACCGTGGGCAAGGGCCGGTGCCGGGGCTGAAAATGAGATATTGCAAACCCGCCACCTTTTTGTTAGTTCAAATTATCCTGTTCTCCCCCGGCCGCCCATTTTGCCTTTTCAATCACCCATCGGCGTGGCGGTAATACGGCCTGCCGCGCCCGCCTCTGTGCCGCCGTCACCCGTGTCAGCAGCCTGTATCGAACATTTACACGGATCGCAAAATGGATCACCCACACCCCTCACAACCAGGCGCTTTGGCTCCGGCTCGCAGCAGATTTGGGCAATGGGTCCACAAGGCCCTGCAGGGAACCCACCACCATTTCACCTGCACCGTTCCCGCCAAGATCGGATTTCTGGCGGGGCTGCTGATGAACATGTTCTACTCCGGGATCAAGATCGACGACGGTCAACTGGCGGCCCTCAAAGGCCTGCCGCCGGAGGCGACCATCGTTTACACCGGCAAGTACAAGAGTACCTTCGAGTTCTGGTTTTATTTCACGCGCTATCAGCGGGAGAAACTGCGTTACCCCCAAATCGGGTTGGACTACCGGTTTTTGATCTTGCAGCCCGTGTCGCGTTGCCTGCGCATCCTGCTGGCCCATCTGCATTATTTTTTGGGGCACTGGAAACTGCTCGACCCATACAGCAGCGGTTATCTGCGCGACGAGATGGCCAACGGCCGGACCATTTTTCTCTCGTTGGTTGAAAAAAAAGGATTCTACCGCCGCTTCGTCAAAGCGAAAACCGATCCGGTGCAGTACCTGATCGAAATTCAACAGACCCTGGATCGGCCGATTTTCCTGGTGCCGCAGCTGATGCTCTTCGGTCGGGAACCATACCGCTCGATCCCCTCGATTCTGGATATTTTTCTGGGGTCCCGTGAAAACCCGCGCAAGATCCGCAAAATCATGGTTCTGTTCAAGAACCCCGGAAACGTGTTTGTGGAAGTCTCCCAGCCGCTTGACCTGCGGCAATTTATTCAAAGCCCGGAGGTCCGCGAACGTGACCTGGCGCAGCAGGCCGTGCTACTGCGCCAAAGGCTCTTGCAGCAGATCAACCGCCATCGGCAGAGTATCACCGGTCCGATCCTCAAGACCAAGGAGGAACTCAAGGAGCAGATTCTCACCAGCGAAAGACTGCAGGAGTTCATGGAGCAGTTTGCGGCCAAACGGGAGACGCCGCTTTACAAGATCCGCAAGGAGGCCGACGGCTACATCGATGAAATCGCGGCCAAGTACAACAACTTCGTCATCAAGTTCGGTGCCATCATGGTGCGCTGGATTCTCGATTCGATGTTTGAGGGCGTGACCGTCAACCGCGACGTCCTCAACCGGGTTAAAACCATGGCCCGCCGCGGCCCCGTGATCTTCATCCCCTGTCACAAGAGCCATATCGACTACCTGATTCTCTCCTACATCCTCTACACCAACAACATGCCGGTCCCCCACATCGCGGCCGGCAAAAATCTCTCCTTCTGGCCGTTGGGGCCCTTTTTCCGGGGCGGCGGGGCTTTTTTTATCCGCCGCAGCTTCAAAGGCGCGGTGGTCTATTCCAAGGTGTTTTCGGAATACGTCTGCACGCTGCTGTCGGAAGGCTTCAACATCGAGTTTTTCATCGAAGGCGGGCGCAGCCGGACGGGCAAGCTGATCCTGCCCAAGCTCGGCCTGCTCTCCATCATTTTAAACGCCTACCGTGAAGGCGTCTGCGAAGACATGATCTTCGCCCCGATCTATATCGGGTATGACCGGGTGCTGGAGGAAAACGCCTACCTGCGCGAGGTCGAAGGCGGGCAAAAGGAGCCCGAGAATTTTCTGCAGGTTCTCAAGGCGCGCAAATTTCTTAAAAAGCGGTTCGGTCGGATCTACATCAAATTCAACGAACCGATTTCAATCAAGGACGTTCTGACCCGCTTTGAAACGCCCTTTGAGGAAATGTCCAGCAAAGAGCAGAACGTCCTCTGCCGCAACCTGGGCTTTCGCATCGTCAACGCCATCAACGCCGTCACGGTGGTCACCCCCCACGCCCTGGCGGCCAGTGCCCTCCTCAATGCCTCCAAGGAGCGCTTGGCCTACCAGCAGCTTTCGGAGATCATCGAAACC
>JBAPYE010000282.1:0-4200 GCA_049284575.1 Desulfobacterales bacterium | reverse complement strand
TGCCCGATGCACTTTTACCGTCTTTTCCACGATCCCCAGCTCGAAAGCGATCTGCTTGTTCAGCAACCCCCGGACGACGAGTCGAAAAACATCTTGCTCACGAGGTGAAAGCGAGGCAAATCTTTGCTCCAGCTCCCAGCATTTTTGCGCTTCCGCGGATTGTTGACGACTCCGCTCGACCGCTTTGCGAATGATGGCGATCAGGGCCTGACTGTCGAAAGGCTTCTGCAGAAAATCCATCGCCCCGAGTTTCATGGCTTGAACGCTGGTGGGCACGGTAGCGTGGGCGGTGAGAAAAACGATGGGCAGGCAAAACCCCCGCCGTTGAAGCTCGGCTTGCAATTCCAGCCCGCTCAGACCGGGCATGTTGACATCCAGGAGCATGCAACCGACGGCGGGGGCTGGTTTCGTGTCGGCGAGAAACTCCTGCGCATTGCTGAAGATCCTTCGCGAAAAGCCATGGACCCCTAAAAGTCTGTTGAGCGCGCGCTGGATGGAAGGGTCGTCGTCCACGATGATGACTTCAGCGGCGATTTCATCCGCCATGATTGGGTCCTCCCGGTGAGTGCCGTTCTTTTTTGGCTGCCCCGGCCGGCAGGCGCAACCGAAATTCTGCGCCTTTACCCGGGGTGGAAGCGTAGCTTAAAGCACCGCCGTGGGCCTCGGCAATCGAGCGGCAGATGGATAGCCCCAGGCCCAAACCCTGCGGTTTGGTGGTGAAAAAGGCTTCAAAAAGCCTCTCGGCGGTCTCGGGTTCGATTCCTGGACCGTTGTCCGCCACGCTCAGACTGACGGTTCGCCCTTCGGCTTCCGCGGCCGTTCGGACCGTTACGATCCGGGGCGGGGACAGGTTTTGACTCACCGCCTCCACCGCGTTGAGAAGAAGGTTGAGGACCACCTGCTGCATTTGAACGCTGTCCCCGTCCACCGCAGGCAGACCGGCTTCGAGCTGCAGTTGAACGGCCACCCCCTTGGAGGCCGCATCGGCCTGCATCACCTGCACGGCATCGGTCGCCACCTGGTTGAGGTCGATGCGGGTAGGCGTCGGGGGGGTGTTCTTGACCAGGTTGCGAACGCCGACGATCACCTCCTGCGCCCGCTTGTTGTCCGCCACGATATCCCCGAGCGCAGCCCTCACCTCCGTCAGGTCGGGGTGGGTTTCCTCCAAAAGGGTCTGGGCCACCTCGGCATTCACCCGGATCGCCGCCAGCGGCTGGTTGATCTCATGGGCCAGGCTCTGGCCAAGCTGCCCCACCGTCGAGACGCGGGACATATGGGTCAGTTGCTGATGGAGCCGGGATGCCTGCGCGTCCGCCTGTTTGCGTTTGATCAGGGCGTTGACCAAAATGGCGATCAGCAAGGTCTGCAGGCAAATGAATGCGAAGGCCCCGATCACCCACCAGCGATAGATTTCCCAGGGGGAGGTTTCCCTGAAGCGCACGATGCTTCCCGGCGGCAGCAGGCTCTCGTCGATGCCCCAGCGTTTCAATTCGCGCCCGTCCAACATGGCCGGGTTGTGGCTGATCACCTCGGGAGCGATCGCGGCGACGCTCGTTCCAGAAAGCACCCGTTGGGCGATCTCCCCGCTTTTTCTCCCCAGGGCTTCAAGTTGCGTCATGCGACCGCCGACGCTTCCGTAGCCCAGGGCGGTGTCGATGAGGTTGAAGAGTGGCGCGTTGGCGGCTTGCGAGACCAGTTTCTGCGTGGCAGCCGAGGAAAATATCCGTCCGGCGCCGTCTCTGCTCAGACTGAGGTAGAAAATAGCCGTTGCCTCCGGCAGCCCAGACACCCGCGTGAGCAGGGCGTCCATGGGCAGGCCGGCCAGGTCGATCAATTCCAGTTTTCCCTGGTAATTCTTGAAGGCATCATAAAAAGTCGACAGGAGGAACTTGTCCACCAGTCCGGTACCGGCGATGACGACAATCCGTTTCAGCCCGGGTCGAAGCATGCGCGCGAGTTCGATGGTACCGGCGATATCGCAGGTTACCGCTGTGCCGGTGGTGTCGCTGCCGTGTTCCAAACCCTTTCCTCCGACCGCCACGCCCTTGCAGTAGACGATGGGTGTTCCGGGAAAGAGACTGTCCCGGTGGCGCATGAGGAAATCGAGGCTGGAATTCGCCACGGGTATGAGCAGATCGAATTTCACGCCGGCGTATTTTTTCTGAAGAAACGCCACAAGCGACCGCTCTCTGTCAACGCCGGAAAAAAGATACAGGTCAAGGCATTCGCCAAAAAGGGTCACGAGCATGTAATCGTCGGCGTCAAAGACGGATTTTATCGCGTCGTAGATCGTCTGATAGGCCGGGGCGGACCAGGCATCTTCGGGAAAGACAACCAGGACTTTTTTGGCATCCGCAGCGTGACCGTTGCGAACGCAGAGCATGCCCGTGCAGACCGCCAGCAGGCAGAAAAAAACGACTCCGGTGCGAACGCCGCGTTTGAATCCAAAGCGCATGCGGAAAACCCTTTCCTCCAGAGTCTGACCGGGTGGATCGTGCAGTTTTCGGCTTCACGGACCCACCCTCAAAGGGGGCCATCGTGCGATGCTCTGCAGGCCGCATCTTGCGGCCGAAAACGCTCTCTAGTTTGCCATTTTTCCTCTGATGAACTCCTTCAGCGCCAGCGCATTTCGGTCTTCGGGGTGGTGTGCGATCATCTGGTCGGCGACCCTGTCGGCAGCCGCGATATTCCCCCGCTTGAGGTAGTGCCGGGCGAGGGCCTGGAGATAGTCCAGGTTGTTGGATTCCAGCGCGACGGCGCGGCTCAAGGCCGCTTCGGCCTGCTGGCCCTTTCCCAGGTAATCGTAGAGAAGCCCGAGGTTGAAGTGCACCCGGGGGCCGTCGGGAATGCCGCGGGCGGCGGTCGCCAGATGGGTTTCGGCCTCGACATATTTCTTTTCCTCCGCCAGCAGCAACCCCAGTGAATACTGCACGTCATAGAGTTCCGGAAAGGCCGTGAGGACCTCGCGCAGCAGGGTTTCGGCTTCGCCGTTGCGGCCCATTTGGGCATAGAGCATCGCCAGGTTGACCTTGGCCGGATAGGATAGGTCGTCGATTTGGATGGCCGCCTTGAAGTTTTCGACGGCGCGCTGCGGCTGGCCCAGGGTGGCGTAGAGGTTTCCGAGGTTGAAACGGCCGAAGGCGAAATCCCCCGAGTACTCCATGGCGGCAACATACTCCTGGAGGGTTTTCTCGTGCACGCGGTGCTGGTCCTCGGCCAGCAACTTGCTCGGCGGCCCCGCCAAGCGGGCGGCGGCCTCTACGCGCACGGCCTTGACCGGGTCATAGAGCAGGGGTGCGATCAGGCGCACGTGGCGGTGGGGCTCGGCGGCCGGCAAATGGGCCACGGCCGTTCGGCGGATCAGGGCCTCGTCGTCCATCAGCGCCCGCTCCAGGGCTGCGGCGGATTCTTCGCCGGGATAGGCGGTCAGCAGCTCCAACGCCGTCGCGCGCGCGATCACCGGGTAGAGCGGGTCTTCAGCCAGTCGGATCAGGCCTGCTGCGGCGCCCGGCCGCCGGTCGCGGCCGGCCTGGATGATCTCGCCGTAGTGGGCGCTGCGCCCCGGTCCGTACCACTTGGTGATGGTGTCGTCGGCCCAGCGGCTGGTTTTGTCGGTGTGACAGCGGGTGCAGGCATCCGGCACGCCGAGCTTGACGCTGAGATCCGGGCGGGGGACCCGAATGCTGTGATCCAGCCGGTAATGGACCCCCATGTAGGTGCGGCCGGGCATGTGGCACTGGACGCACTCGGCCCCGCTGCCAACCTCGAAGAGCACCCGGCCGTCGGCGGCGGTGATGGGGTCGCCCTTTTCACCCGTCTTCTTGTGGAAATGGTGCTGGTAAGTGTCGTAGTCGCTCGCCCGGTGGCACTGCAGGCACAGGCCGTTGCCTTCCTTCACGCGCTTGATGCTGTGAACGTTGTGGCAGTCGCTGCAGCGCACATCGCGTGCGTACATCTTGCTCTGGGTGAAGGAGGCGTAGACATAGACTTCTTCCAGGATCTGGCCGTCGGGGAAATAGAGATCTTCGGTGAGCAGGCTCGGCAGCATCGCGTCCAGCAGATCGGGCTCGATGTGGGTGTAATCCCCCAGGATCGCCCGACGGGAATGGCACGGCGCGCAGAGTTCGACGGCCTCACGGGACCTCAGCTGGGAGGTGCGCACCGGGAGATCGTAATTTTCTACCGGCGGCCGGGCCATGT
>JBAPYE010000281.1:0-8077 GCA_049284575.1 Desulfobacterales bacterium | reverse complement strand
GCGCAGAGCTCGGCCAGATGCGCCGGCCACTCGTCGGCCAGAAGGGCGGCGCCGGTCAGCGACCCATCCCCGCCGATCACCACCAGGGCGGTCACCCCCAACTGCAGGAGGTTGCGCACCGCCGACTGCCGGCCGTCCCGCCCCCTGAAACGCTCGGAGCGGGCCGTTCCCAGGAAGGTGCCCCCTTCGGGCAGCACCCCCCCCACGTCGTGCCAGGCCATGCGGCGGATGGCGTCCCCGCCGCTCACCAGCCCCTCATAGCCGTTGTAAACCCCGTAAACGCTCAGGCCGCAGTCCAGCCCCCGCCGCACCACGGCGCGAATAGCGGCGTTCATACCGGGGGCGTCCCCCCCGCTTGTCATGACGGCCAGTGTCTTGACCATGTTTCTCTTCCTTTTGGGCAAACCGGGCTTTCCGTTTTCCCCGCCCTTTGCCTGTCCGGGCAAGGCCCCGGGGCGGCTGAAAAGACTGCGGAGGGACTACTTCAGTCGTGAAACAATGAACTCGCCGATCTTTTCCGCCGAGTTGCCGAAGAGGTCCTCGGTGGCCACCAGTTCAAGGTCGCGGTCCTCCCAGGCGATGCTGTTTTCCTGCACGATGTTCTTGATGTGGTCGTACTTGCCGCCCAGGGCGCGGATCTTGTCGGCCAGCGGAATTTCTTCGCGGAAGCCGATGTTGAGCAGCAGCAGGTTCTCGATCAGGTTCGGGGTGGCCGGCGCGGTGGAGATCACCGGGATGATGATGATGCTGCGGCCGTCCTTGCGCCCCTTGCCGATATAGACGTTGCCCTGGGCCACGATGATCCGCTTGGTACCCTTGAGGTGGCGATCGGTTTCGACCCGCGAGGGAATCGGCGCGAGGATGCCCGCCTTGACCAGGATCTCGATGGTGCTCTCGTCGGTGGGCTCTCCCAGCAGATCGAGGCCCCCGATGCGGTAGAGAATCGCGCCCTTGATGCTGTCCACCACGGCCTGCAGGTTGCGCAGGACGATGATATTGGGGGTGGACACCTGGCCAACGCTGATCCCGTAGTGCTCCAGCACGTCGAAGAGGATGCCCTCGGTTTTCTCACCGATGCGGCTGGTGCCCACGGTCACCGTTTTGGCCTGGTGCTTGATGGCGTCCACCGGCCGGGCCATGGTGTTGATGGCGTCTCCCAGGCGGCCGAAGAATTTGTCGAGCATGTTGCGCGGCGTTCCCTTGATGCCGAAGTCGAGCTCGAAGTCGATGACGGGCAGCCGCCCGGCCAGGTACTTGAACAGCAGGGTCAAATCGGCGGCGACATCCAGGGCCAGCGCGGTCACCAGCCGCTGCCGGTCGCGCATCCCCTTGAAGGCGACATAATGCTGCTGAATCCGTTCGCGAAAGGCCTTTTCCAGGATGACCTCGTAGACGTCCAGACCGTCTTGGGCGAAATTGTTCAGCAGGCGCTGGATATCCTCGCGCACATCGAAGAAAAAGCGTGACCCTTCGTTGATGGCCAGCGCCGCGCAGTAGCCCCAGATGTGGCCGGCCATGACATTCAGGATCGGCGCCAGGTGCGAGCTGACCGCCGGCACGTGGAAGATGTCCACGGCGTAAGGGTCGAAGCCGTGCTGGCCCTCGTCGGCAATCACGATCGGGGTGGCCTTGTGGGCCTTGAAAATGGCCGTGTCCTTGATGATGTCCCCCAGGACGGTGGGGCTCGCCCCGGCGGCGCTGACGATGATCAGCGGCTCGGAGGACAGGTCGATGTGTTTTTTGTCCTCGATGCAGTCCGAGGAGATGGTCTTGTAGCACAGCTCGCTCAGCTTGATGCGGATCTCGTCGGCGGCGGTCTTGTTGGGACCGCTGCCCACCGCCGCCCAGTAGATTCGGGTAACGGCATGCCGGCGGGCCGAGGCCTCGATTTGCCGGTACATGGCGAGCACCTGGCGCATCTGGTCGGGCAGCCGCAGCCACTGGCGGATCTCGTCGCTGACAAAGGCCTCGGAACGGTGCCCCTGAATCCTGGAAATGAAAAGCCCGAGCACCGCGCCGGCCACCACCTGGGAGTAGAAGGCCTTGGTGGAGGCCACCGACATCTCGATGTCGCGCCCGCTGCTGGGGTAGATCACCCCCTCGACCTTGAAGGTCAGGTCCGAGTCGCGGCGATTGACGATGCCCAGGGTGCGGGCGCCGCGCTCCCTGACCATGTCCACGGCCCGGTTGGTGTCGGTGGTGGTGCCGCTCTGGCTGATGGCCACCACCAGGGTGTCGCGCATGGCGCCGTTTTGGGCGACCGCCTGCAGCTTGAAGCCGCTCAGCTCCGAGGCCCGCATCCCGGCGATCTGCAGCGGGCTGCCCTCCAGGTAGTAGTTGAGGATATCCGCGCAGGCCAGGGCGGCCACCCCGGCGGTGCCCTGCCCCACGAAATAGACCTTGCGGATCTCGCCGGCGGCAAAGGCCGCACGCAGTGCGCCGGGAAAGGTTTTTTCGTCCAGAATCACGGTCAGCAACTCGCCGCCGTCGCGCCTGACCGCCTTCCAGCGGTTGCGCAGGGTTTTCGCGGCCAGTTCGGGGGACTCCGAGATTTCCTTGAGGAAGTAGTGCGAAAAGCCCTGGCGGTCGATGTCGCGCGAGGTGATCTCGGTCTCTTTGACGTCTCCCTCGCCCAACGCGACGGGGGTGCCGTCGTAGTACATCGCCCGGATGCCTGCCAGCCCGCCGGCCGAGGCCTGGTCCAGGACGAAGACCTGCCCCTGGGTCTTGCCGTTGGCGCCCTGCACGATTTTTTCACCGTCGATTTTGAGAAACCGCCGGGTTTCCTCGACAAAGCCGTAAACCTCGGAGGTGGGCATGTAGTGGGTGTCGGCCAGCCCGATGAAAACCGCCTGGCCGCTGCCGCGCTGGGCCAGGAAGAGCTTGCCCGGGGCGAGATCGGTGTGCATCGAAATGGCGTGCGAGCCCTCGAAGTCGTTGACGGCCTTGCGAAAGGCGGTTTCCACGTCACACCCCTGCTGGAGGTAGCCTTCCACGTGCAGCGGGATGATCTTGGTGTCGGTGGTGACGTCGGCGTGGATGCGGTGGCCGTTTTGCTCGTAGCGGGCCCGCAGGGCCAGGTAGTTGTCGATGTCGCCGTTGAGGCAGGCGTGGATGATGCCCCGGCGGCCGGGGCTGGCCGCGTTGGGGTCGTTGTCCACCGGGTGGCAGTTGTATTCACTGATGGCCCCGATGGAGGCCCAGCGGGTGTGGGCCGAGACGGTGTGATAGCTGCTGGGAAAAGTGGCCAGCAGCTGCAGGATGGCGTCGTTTTCGATCTGACCGCGCAGGAAACGGATGTTGTCCCCCAGGCTGCCGATCTCGGCGGCCACCTTGTAGACCAGGGTCAGGCAGACCCGGCCGTCGTCGCCGTCCGCGATGCTGATGCTGCGGTTGACCAGTACGTTCCCCGAGGTGCGGTGGGCCAGCTCTGCGGCGAGCCCCGCAGCGGAGGTCTCCACCCGGGCGCAAAACCCCTCGAAATCCGCGCGCTCAAGCACGAAGAGCAGCGAGATCCCGGCGGAATCGCGGCCGCGCACCTCCAGGCGGTCAACGCTGTTCAAAACGGCGTTGATATTCTTGAAGGCCGCCACCGTTTCGGCCGAGGGTGTGCCGGGGGCGTTGCGCAGCAGGGCCTGCACGCGCCGGACGTTGTCGCCCACCTCGGTGCTCAGGCACCAGACCACGTCCTTGAGCCGTTCCAGCCGGGCGGCGAGCACCTCGACCGTTTCAGCCGACAGATGCCCGAGCTGCTCGGTAAACTGGTGCGACGCGCGCTCGGCCGCCTCCGACAGCCGGCGGGTCAGGCCGTCCAGCTGGGCCAAGGCCGCCGGGTCGGCCAAAAGGGCGTGGAAGCGCGCGCCCTGCTTGAGGCCTTCGGCGGCCCGCCAGAGGGCGTCCACGGTCTGGCTGCCGTCAAGGGCGGCCGGGGCCGCGTCAACGAGCGGACCGTTCTGCCCGAACCCGGCGGCTTCGAGTTTTTCGGTCAGCGCGATCAAAGCGGACAGGTCCAGGGCCTCGGCCGGGTCCCGGGGCGGCCGTTTGAGGGCCACGATGCCCGCCAGACCGCAGCCCAGGACCCGGGTCTGCAGTGGGAAAACGACCAGGGCGCCTGCCGGCACCCGGTAAAGCGGGCGCCCCCAATAAACCCCGGTGGGCAGCAGGCGGCGCGCTCGTCGGCCGATATGCAAAATCGTTTTGAAAAGGGAAACGGTTTGGGTCATGGTACATTCCTGTTTTGGGGATGGCGGTCTGGCAACCGGGCGTCGGCGCCGATCACTTTTTTCTCGGCGCGCCGCCGCCTTTTCTTGAGACTTAGCCCTTCAGGGGTTAGGGCCTCGGCAAAAAATAATGCCACATCTTGCTTGTCTTTTGGCCCGTCCTCGGCGTTACATCCGCCGGCACATATCTCGATATGCGCCGACGAATGTGCCTTGATGACGAACCAAAATCCTTCGCCATATTGTGGAATTATTTCTTACCGCGACCCATATCGGCGGTCCGCGGTTTTTTAGCGGGCGTGAACTTCACCCCAAGCCCTGTTGGGGCGGCCCCGAACCCGCTTGGAGGTCAGGCCGCAGTGGAGGCGCGGTGCTGCTTGATATGATTGATCAGGCCGTTGGTGGAGGCGTCGTGTCCGTGGACCGGACCGGGGGCCCCCAGTTCGGCATGGATGGTTTTGGCCAGCTGTTTTCCCAGTTCGACCCCCCACTGGTCGAATGAATTGATGCCCCAGACGACACCCTGAACGAAGACCTTGTGCTCGTAGAGGGCGATCAGCGCGCCTAAAGTGCGCGGGGTGATCTTGGGCAGCAGCAGCGTGTTGGAGGGCCGATTGCCGGTAAAGACCTTGTGGGGCAGGAGGGCTTCCAGGGCCTCGCCGCAGAGCCCCTGGGCGATCAGCTCGGCCCGCGCCTCAGCGGAGGTTTTGCCGCGCATCAGCGCTTCGGTCTGGGCCAGGCAGTTGGCCAGCAGCAGGGGGTGGTGGTCGCCCATGGGGTTGTGGCTCTCCACCGGGACGATGAAGTCCGCCGGGATCAGCTGGGTGCCCTGGTGCAGCAACTGGAAAAAGGCGTGCTGGCCGTTGGTGCCGGGCTCCCCCCAGATGACCGGGCCGGTGGGCCAGCCCACGGGGGCGCCGTCGGCGGTGACCGATTTGCCGTTGCTCTCCATTTCAAGCTGCTGCAGGTAAGCCGGCAGCCGGTGCAGGTATTGATCGTAGGGCGCCACCACCTGGCTTGCGGCCCCCAGGAAATTGACGTACCAGACCCCCAGCAGCCCCAGGGTCACCGGCATGTTGGCAGCCAGGGGCGCCTCCCGGAAATGGCGGTCCATGGCGTGGGCGCCGGCCAGCAGCGCTTCGAAGCGCTCCATGCCCGCGGCGACGGCGATGGGCAGCCCGATGGCCGACCACAGCGAGTAGCGCCCGCCTACCCAGTCCCAGAATTCGAACATGTTGGCGGTGTCGATGCCGAAGGCGGCCACCTTGGGGCCGTTGGTGGAGACGGCCACGAAGTGCCGCGCGATGGCGGCTTCGTCTGCGACCTGGTCCAGAAACCAGCTGCGCGCGGTGGTGGCGTTGGTCAGGGTCTCCTGGGTGGTGAAGCTCTTGGAGGCGACGATGAACAGGGTGGTTTCGGGCCGCAGGCGTCGCAGGGTTTCGGCGATGTGGGTGCCGTCGACGTTGGAGACGAAATGCAGCCGCAGCTCGGGGTGGCGGTAGGGCGCGAGCGCCTCGCAGACCATCAGGGGGCCCAGGTCCGAGCCGCCGATGCCGATATTGACCACATCGGTGATGCACGCGCCGCTATAGCCCTTCCAGGCACCGCTGCGGACTGCCGTGCTGAAGGCCCGCATACGCTCGAGCACTGCGCGCACCGCGGGCATCACGTCCTGCCCGTCCAGCCGCACGGGTGCGCCGGAGCGGTTGCGCAGCGCGGTGTGCAGCGCGGCGCGATGCTCGGTAAAGTTAATGGCGCGGCCGTCGAACATCTCGCCGATCTTTTGCTCCAGGCCGACGCCGCGGGCCAGCGCCACCAGCAAG
The DNA here is from genome assembly GCA_049284575.1 of Desulfobacterales bacterium. Lineage (GTDB taxonomy): Bacteria > Desulfobacterota > Desulfobacteria > Desulfobacterales > JAABRJ01 > JAABRJ01. Next base: position 2,034 of record JBAPYE010000281.1, on the reverse strand, counting down.
TCGATGGTTTCGGCGCAGATGCGGTTTTTGGAGTAGTCCAGCAGAATGTCGCAGGCCGCGATCGAAAAGGCTTCAAAGCGGCCGGCGTCGGCTTCGAAAAGCGACCGCATCGGGGTGGCCGCCATCCGGTCCCGGTGGCGCGCAAGCGCCTGCCAGGCCGGGGAGTGGGTCAGGGATGTCATGGCGACGGTATCTTTTCCGGGGGGTTGGGCGATTAAGGGCAAGCCGCCGGATCACGGGGGCGGGGGTACTATAAAAAATCGCCGATGGTCTGTCAAACGGATGGGGTGCCGCCGGCGGGGTCAGGTCAGGATTTTGAGCACCAGGGCGGCGCGCGCGGGCAGGTAGAGGCTCAGGCGGTCGCAGGCCTCCGCCTCGCCGCCATCGCGCAGGGTGAAATGTTCCTGGTTGGGAGCCAGGCGGCCGTGGCCGCCGTATTCCGGCCGGTCGCTGTCCAGCACCATGCGGTACTTGCCTTGGGGGGCGGCAAAGCGGTAGTCGCTGTAGGAATTGACCGGGTGGAAATTGAAGACGAAAAGCAGCCCGGCCCGCCGGAAGGCCAGCAGCTTGTCGTCCTCGTGGGTGTACACCAGGGCGAGGCGCGGCGCGAGCAGAAGGCGGAAGTGGCGCGCAAGCCCGATCATGTCCTTGTCGAAGCGGTCCAGCAGACGGTATTTGAGGTCCGGGGCGTCCACCAGGCCCCACTGCCGCCGCGCGTAACGATAGGACCAGCCGTTGCCCTCGCGCGGGAAATCGATCCACTCGGGGTGGCCGAACTCGTTGCCCATGAAGTTCAGATAGCCGTTGCCGGCGGTGGCCAGCGTCACCAGGCGGATCAGCTTGTGCAGCGCAACGCCGCGTTCCACCCGCCAGTGGCCGTCGTCGGCGTGCATGTGGTGGTACATTTCGGCTCCCATCAGGCGAAAGATCAGGGTCTGATCGCCCACCAGGGCCTGGTCGTGGGACTCGGCGTAGCTGATGGTTTTTTCGTCCGACCGGCGGTTGGTGAGCTCATGCCAGAGGGACCCGAGGTGCCAGTCCTCGTCGCGGGTTTCCTTGATCAGCCGGATCCAGTGGTCCGGCACCCCCATGGCAAAGCGGTAGTCAAAACCCAGGCCCCCGTCGTCGCCCGCCACGGCCAGCCCGGGCATACCGCTGACGTCCTCGGCGATGGTGACGGCATCCGGCCGCACGCCATGCACCACCTTGTTGGCCAGGGCGAGATAGGCCAGGGCTTCCTCATCCACACTGTCATCGAAATAGGCGTCATAGGACGTGAAGGCCAGGCCCAGCCCGTGGTGGAGGTAGAGCATGCTGGTGATGCCGTCAAAGCGGAAGCCGTCCACGCGGTACTCGTCCAGCCAGTAGCGGCAATTGGACAGGAGGAAGTGCAGCACCTGGGGCTTGCCGTAATCGAAGCAGCGCGAGTCCCAGGCCACGTGAAAGCCGCGGGGGCCGTCGTGAAAGTACTGGTTGAGGGTGCCGTCGAAGAGGCTGAGGCCCTCCACCTGGTTGGAGACCGCATGGGAGTGCACCAGGTCGATGATCACCCGCAGCCCGTGGCCGTGGGCGGCGTCGATCAGGGCCTTGAGCTCTTCGGGGGTGCCGAAGCGCGAGGAGGCCGAAAAAAAGCTGGAAACGTGGTAGCCGAAGGAGCCGTAGTAGGGGTGGTGCTGAATGGCCATCAGCTGCAGGGTGTCATAGCCGGCGGCGACGATGCGCGGCAGGGTCTTTTCGGTGAATTCACAGTAGGTGCCGATTCCCTCGGTTTCCTGGGCCATGCCCACATGGGCCTCGTAGATCAGCGGCGCCGGCGACCGGGAAGGCGGATTGGCCTGCCAGCGATACGGCTCGGCGGGCTGCCAGACCTGGGCGTTGAAAATGAGGGTCTCGGGATCCTGAACCACCCGGCGGGCATAGGCCGGTATGCGGTCGCCGTGTCCGCCGGGCCAGTGGATGCTCAGCCGGTAAAGGGTGCCGTGGGACAATGCCTCAGCCGGCAGGCGAAGCTCCCAAACGCCCTCGGGGTCGCGA
>JBAPYE010000280.1:0-4873 GCA_049284575.1 Desulfobacterales bacterium | reverse complement strand
GCTTTCCCCAGATCCATGATGGCGGCCAGCGGTGAGGGCCCGCCGCAGCATGATGGCGCGCATCCGGCGGCGTCTCCTTTTGCGATGACGGAATACCTGCCTCGAACCAGGCTGTGAATCTTGTCTTTAAATTCTTCCATATCTCTTCAACGCCTCCTTTTACAAAGACCTCTCACCCGCTTACAAGGACTCCTCACCCACGTCAAGAAGAATTCGCAGAGCGGAAAAGCCCGTATGCTTTTTTATTCAACGAGAATTGCTGGCGGTATTGGTTGACAGAAAGTTTAAATATGAGATATGAAACAATTTAGAGCTTATGCTCAAAACAGGGGATCTTCGATACCGGTCTGTCTGATAGAGCCGTTATAAAGCCTTAAAACATAAAGGTGCTGAACCGCCATCATCTAGCACATGGTTCAGTCGATCGCTTTTTTCATCGGGCAGGGGAAGATGTTGAAGGGGATGGAAAACCGTTTTGAAATCGGCGTGGCGGGTGATGCTACTAGTGCATCACTCAAAACCCAAACAAAGGGGGCATGCTATGAAAGAACTCAAGGTAGGGTGCGGGAAACCCACCCGTGCAAAGGTGGGTGAACCGGCAAAGGAAAAACCGTCAACCGAAATCATACAAACAGAGAAGGAGGTTTCTACCATGTCAGCAGTTCATGTCGGCCGCAAAGCTCCGGATTTTGAGGCACCGGCGTATCAGGACGGGAAGTTTGGCGAAATCAAGCTGTCGGATTATTTGGGCAAATGGGTTTGCCTATGTTTCTATCCGGGGGACTTCACCTTTGTCTGAGCTACTGAATTGGCCGCAGTTGCGTCCAAATACAAAGACATCCAAGCCCTGGATGCTGAATTACTCTCGGTGAGTGTCGACAGTCACTTTGTCCACAAAATGTGGCAGGACATCGAACTTTCAAAAATGGTGAAGGGCGGTGTGCCCTTTCCCATGCTTTCAGACCAAACGGGAAATATCGGGAGGATGTACGGTGTTTTTGATGAAAATGCCGGTACTGAAACGCGGGGGAGATTCATTATTGACCCGGACGGCGTTGTCCAGGCCATTGAGATCGTAACACCGCCGGTGGGCCGAAATGTCTCTGAGTTGATTCGTCAACTTCAGGCTTTTCAACACGTTAGAAAATCCAACGGAACAGAAGCAACCCCCTCCGGCTGGCAACCCGGCAAGCCCACGCTGAAGCCGAGCCCGGATCTGGTGGGCCGGATCTGGGAGGTGTGGAAGGTGGAGGATGCTTTCTAACGAAACGTGAATTAAACCTCTTCCCGCCCCTTCGGCCGACCGGTTGCCTGGGGGGTCGGGCGGACCTTTTACAGGAAGGAGAAAACCATGGGCAAGGTGGCGCTGTTTGTGTTCAACGGCGATCCGATGTGCTTTATTCACGTGCTGCTCAATGCCCTCGATCTGAAGGCAAAGGGAGCCGAAGCGCGCATCGTGGTGGAGGGCTCGGCCACGAAGCTGATTCCCTCTCTTGACGAAGCGGACAACCCTCTCCACCGCCTGTGGGAAAAGGTCAAGGATGCCGGGCTCGTCGAGGGCGTCTGCAAAGCCTGTTCGGCGAAGATGAACACCCTGCAGGCTGCCAAAGAGCAGGGCCTTTCACTGCTCGACGACATGTCGGGCCACCCCGGCATGGCCGGCTACCGGAAAGCGGGATTCGAGATCATCACTTTTTGAAGCCGCTGGCGCAGTTTCAAAAAGATTGAAAAACGCTCCAAGGAAAAACGGGGGCATTGCCATGGTCGGAGGACCGAATTTTTATCGATTCCTCTGCTTTCTTTGCGGGATTCTTCTTCTTTGCGCCGCACCCCGAAACGGGTCGGCCGAGCCGTCCGTCCCCCTGAGTCTGACCGAGGCCATTCACACCGCGGTCGATAAAAATCCGGAGATGACCGCAGCTAAATCCCAGGTGGAGGCGGCTGAAAATCGCATCCGGCAGGTGCAGGCAAGCTTTTACCCGCAGCTTTCTTTTTCAGAGACCTTCCAGCAGACCACCAATCCGGTCGGGGCCTTCGGGACCAAGCTGAACCAGGCGGTGATCACCGAGCAGGATTTTGCCCCCGACCGCTTGAACGACCCGAATGCCATCCAAAACTTTATCACGGCGTTCAACCTCGAGTGGCCCCTCTACAGCGGCGGACAGACCCGGATCGGCCTTGCCCAGGCGCGGGGAAACCGCCAGGGCAGCGACCTGATGTTGAATCGCACCCGGCAGAACGTCGTCGCAAAAACCGCGCGGGCCTATGTCGGGTTGGCGCTGGCCCACAAGCATGCCGATGTGACGCGCCAGACCCTTGAAACCGCTCGGGCCAACCTTGCCATGGTCGACTCCCGGTTTCGGGGCGGCTTTGTCGTCAAAAGCGATCTCCTCCGGGCCCAGGTGCGCATCGCAGAACTGGAGCAGGAGCTGCTGACCGCAGAAAGCCGCATCGACATCGCAGAGGCCCTGCTGGGGGCGGCCATGGGAACCTCCGAACGTCTGCGCTACCAGCCAGTCGACACGCTGGCGCAATTCCGCCAGATGGCGGGAGACCGGCGGCACTGGATCGAAAAGGCGCTCTCCCAGCGTCCCGAACTGGAGCGGGCCCGTCTTCAGGAAGCCATCGCCGAAAAAGAGATCGCCAAGGCCCGGGCCGCTCATTTGCCAAACCTCAATCTTTTCGGCAGTTACGAAATCAATTCCGAGGATTTTAGCGATACCGCAGATAACTACAGCGTAGGGGCCGTCTTCAGGCTCAACTTGTACAGCGGCCACCGTATTTCTGCGCAGACCGCCGAGGCCCGGGCGGCCCACCGGATGATCGGCGCCGTCATCAAGAACATGGAACTCGGGGTCCAAGTGGAGACCGAGCAGGCTTTTTTGGAGGCAAAAAGCGCGTGGCAGCGGATCGGTGTGGCTGAAAAGGCCGTGGATCAGGCTGAAGAGGGGCTGCGGATCGTCAAAAACCGATACAACACCGGTCTGCTGACCATCGTCGGTCTGCTCGATGCCGAAGTCGCGCTGCAGCAGGCGCGAACGAGGCATTTTCAAGCCCTGCACGACTACAAGGTATCCCGAATCCAGCTTGCCCTGGCTGCCGGCGTTCTTGACGCGGATTTTCAGTGAAGTGCCTAAAGCACTAATGCCTGAAATTGGGGTGCCGCTTCCCGCTTAATTTTTATCGGAATCGACAGAATACATTCATTTTAGGCCCAGTTAAGTATCCCATGGATTCGAGATTCTGACCGGACTCACCTTTGGTGGATCGCCATAGAAATAATCACGGGAGTCACCGATAATGCGAAAAATGTTTTTCTGGGTGGCGGTACTGCCGATGGTCTTCAGTGGTCTCATCGGATGTGGTGACGGGATCGAGCCCGGCCACACTCCGTCGGGAGAGCTGCCAACGGTTTCTGCCGCAGTGGAAACGGCAAAGCTGCAGACCAAGCCCTTTCTGTACGAAGCGGTCGGCACGATTAGCGCGCGAACGGCCAGCACCCTGTCCAGCAAGCTGATGGGAACGGTGACCGAGTTACGGGTCAGCGAAGGGGCCGTCGTCCAAGAGGGAGACATTCTGGTGGTGTTGGACCAGCGGCAGGTTGCGGCCCAATATGACCAGGCCCGTGGCGCCCTGGCAGAGGCCCGCCAGGCCGAAGCTTCGACCCGCTCGGCTCGCGAGGCGGCCAAGGTCGGCGCCGATCTTGCCCGCACCACCTATGAGCGTCACGTTCAGCTGCTCAAGGAAAACTCGGTCAGCCGCCAGGAATTCGACGAGGTGACGGCCCGCCACCGCCAGGCCGAAGCCACGCTGAGCCAGACCACGGCCACACTCCAGGCCGCCGGAGATCGGGTGCATCAGGCTCAGGCCATGCTGGCATCAGCCCAGGTGAGCAAGAAAGACGCCGTGGTGCGCGCACCCTACGGCGGCCGGATCACGGCCAAGATGATCGACGTCGGCGACCTGGCCACACCGGGTACGCCGTTTTTCACCATCGAAAAGGAGGGGCGCTTTTGTGCGGACCTGGTGCTGCCCGAAAACCACATCGAATCGGTCCGCCTCGACATGGAAGTCACAGTCAGCATTCCGGGCCTGGGGGAAACTGGGCTGACCGGCCGGATCGGTCGGATCGTGCCCTCGGCCGACCCCCGCAGCCGCTCGTTTCGGGTCAAGGTGGGGCTTCCCGAGGACCCGCGCATCCGCTCGGGGATGTTTGCCCGGGTATTGATTCCGGTGGGCAAGTCCAGGATGATGCTGATCCCGGAAACGGCCTTGGTCCGCCGCGGCCAGCTCACCGGGGTGTTTCTGCTCGACCCGGAGGGGCGGGCGCGCTTTCGCCTGATCCGGACCGGCAAGCAGCTCGGAGACCGGGTAGAAGTCCTCTCCGGTCTTCATGAAGAGGACCGCTATGTGATCGCCCCGCCGCCGGAACTGGTCGACGGCGCCAAGGTGGAGGTCTCCTCATGACGGAAAAAACCGGGGCCGCCGGAAAGCTCGCCGGTTTTTTCATTGATTCGAAGCTGACGCCGCTGATCGTCGTCGCCTCGGTGCTGCTCGGCATTGCGGCCGTGATGGCGCTTCCCAGGGAGGAGGAGCCGCAGATCATCGTGCCGATGGTCGATGTCTTCGTTCAAATGCCCGGTGCCACCCCCGAAGAGATCGAGGAACGCATCACGCGGCCCATGGAACAGCTGTTGTGGGAGATTCCTGGTGTGGAATACATCTACACCACCTCCAGTCCCGGGATGTCCATGGCCATCGTCCGGTTTTACGTGGGGGAAGACGAGGAAAAATCGATCGTCCGGCTGCAGTCCAAGCTGATGGCCAACTACGACCGGATTCCCTGGGCCGCATCCCGTCCGCTGATCAAGCC
>JBAPYE010000279.1:0-7912 GCA_049284575.1 Desulfobacterales bacterium | reverse complement strand
ATTTAAACGACATGTTCGGTATGGATATCGGCTATTTTCAGTGGATCACCTACTGTCTACCCTACCTTTTCGTCATGATTCCACTCACCTGGCTGCTGGTCAACTGGCAGTTCAAACCCCGCATCCGCTCCCTGGCGCCGGCGATGGAACAGCTCAAAAAAGAAATCGACAAGATGGGCGGCTGGAACAGACAGCAGATCGTTGCCCTGATCATCTTCACCGTTATGGTCTTCGGCTGGTTCACGGAAAAAACCTTCTATGAAAATGGGATTCTGCCCATCCGTCTGGGTTTGGGGGTTCTGGCGATCGGCGGTGCGGTGGCCTATCTCCTGGCCGGGATCGTCAACTGGCGCGACTACCAGGAGAGGGTGGACTGGGGCGTTGTCTGGCTGTATGCCGGGGCGATCATTTTCGGCCGCACTCTGGACGGCACCGGTGCGGCCTACTGGCTGGCCCGCAGCGTGATGGACCTGCTGGCCCCCCTGGGAATGGACGCCGGGCTGCCGCTGCTGGCCGTATCCAACGGGATCACGGCGATTGTCACCAACCTCATGGCCGATGGGCCCGCCGCAGCGGCCGTGGGACCGATCGCGCTCAACATGGCCGGGCTGGCCCATCCGGGAACGGACTTTCTGCCCTTTATGGCCATGTCCACGGCGATCGCGTCTTCTTTTGCCTTCATGCTGGTGATCGGCACCCCGCCCAATGCCATCGTCTACGCCAGCGGCTATCTGGAGCCCAAAGACTTTCTGCGGGTCGGCGTGCCGCTGTGGTTTATCGCCAACATCGTTTTGCTGCTGCTGACGGGCGGCTATTGGGCGCTGCGGGGCTTCGGCGCCTTGCCGAACTTCTGAGGCGGCGCATGGTCGGTCCAACCCATATTACGGCCCGTGCGGTTTTTTGGGCACGGGCCGAAAAGGCCAGTTGAAAGCGCACAACCGTCTGATCACGGCAGGACCGACCCCGGGGCCTGCATGCCGGTTGAGGAACCAGCCCTCGGATATCATGGGGGGGCTTTTCTTTTGAGAACGTTCCGGCTGATAAAAATTGACAGTCGCGAAAAGGATGCAATAGGGTATTGGGGTGTGGAAATGGTCAGGTTCTGCGACGTTGATGGCGATCGTTTCCTGGCCGGCTGCGGGCCGGAATTTTCCCGCTTTCGCAGTGATCAAAAAATCAATATGATCAGATCGGATTCCTTCCATCAATGCATTCGAGTGGGGCCGCCCGCCGCACAGGAAAGAGGCCGGGAGCATGAAAATCCTTATCACCGGAGCCACTTCCGGTATCGGCAGACAACTGGCGCTCGACTACCATGCCGAGGGTCACGCGGTCTGGGTGCTCGGCCGCAGCCGGGAGAGGCTTGCGGCTTTAGCGGACCTCGGCATCAAGACTGGGGAGGTGGACCTCATGGACCGGGAGGCAACCCTGACCTGGTTTTCAGGGCTGGAGGTGATCGATCTGGCGATCCTCTCGGCCGGCTCATGCGAGTATATCGACATGCCCGACTTCGACAGCGCGCTGCTCAGCCGGGTCATGCGGGTCAACGTGGAAACCATGGCCCACAGCATCGAGGCGGTCCTGCCGTTGCTGCGCCGCAGCCGGGCGCCGCATCTGGTGGGGATCGGCTCCTCGGCGGCCTACCTGCCCCTGCCGCGGGCGGAGGCCTATGGCGCCTCCAAGGCGGCCGTCGCCTACCTGCTGAACACCTTGCGCATTACCCTGTTCAAGGAAAAGATCGCGGTCAGCCTGGTGTGTCCGGGGTTTGTCAGGACCCCCCTGACCGACCGCAACGACTTCCCGATGCCCTTTCTGATCAGCAGCGCCCAGGCCAGCCGGGCGATCCGCAAAGGAATCGCCCGCAGGCGGCCGGAAATCCATTTCCCCCGGCGCTTCACCTATCTCTTGAAGGCCTTGTCGCTCCTGCCCGCAGCGATCTGGCTGCGGCTGGCCCAGAGGATGATTCGATCATGAGACAGATTGCCGTCATCGGCTCCGGAATCGCCGGGCTGACCAGCGCCTATTACCTCTCGCGCCGGTATGCGGTCACGGTGTTCGAGGCCAATGATTACATCGGCGGGCATACCCACACTGTCGATGTCGCCCTGGAGGGGCAAAAAAGCGCCATCGACACGGGCTTTATCGTCTTCAACGACCGCACCTACCCCAATTTCATCCGGCTGCTGGACGAACTGCGGGTGGCCTACCAGCCGACCGAAATGAGCTTTTCGGTGCGCAACGACGCCATCGACCTCGAGTATAACGGCAACAACTTGAACGGCCTGTTCGCCCAGCGCGCCAACCTGCTGCGCCCGGCGTTCTGGCGGATGCTCCTGGACATTGTGCGCTTCAACCGGGAAGTCAGGCGGGAGGCGGTCCACCCCACCGCCCGGACCATCGGGGAATACCTCGATCGCCGCCATTTCGGCGCGCTTTTCACCGACAACTACCTGCTGCCCATGATCGCCGCTATCTGGTCCATGGGCCTTCAGGACGCCAGGGCCTTTCCCCTGCAGTTTTTCGTGCGCTTTTTCGAAAACCACGGCCTGCTGAACCTCGTCAACCGCCCCCAGTGGTACACGATCGTCGGCGGGTCGCGGGCCTATATCGGCCCCTTGAGCGCGCCGTTCAGAAAATCCGTTCGACTGAACACCCCGGTGACGCGCATCGAGCGGATCAACGGCCGCGTCAAGCTCACCAGCAGCGCAGGGGCCAAGGTTTTTGATGAGGTGGTGGTCGCCTGCCATGGCGACCAGGCCCTCGCCCTGCTCTCCGGCCCCAGCGAAGCGGAGCGCACGGTGCTGGGGGCCCTGGACTGCACCGAAAACCGAGTGGTGCTGCACACCGATACGCGCCGCCTGCCCCGGCGCAAAAGCGCCTGGGCCAGCTGGAACTACCGCCGAACCGCCGGTGATGCCGGCCGCGCCACCCTGACCTACAACATGAACATCCTGCAGCGCCTGAAAAAACGACCGACGTTTCTGGTCTCCCTCAACCAGGATATCGCCGCGGACAAGGTCCTGGGACGTTTCACCTACGCCCACCCGATGTTCAATCCGGCCGCAATCAAAGCCCAGCGGCAGTGGCCCACCATTTCCGGCATCGATCACGTCCATTACTGCGGCGCCTACTGGTTCAACGGTTTCCACGAGGACGGGGTGCGCAGCGGGCTGCGGGTCTGCCGCTCGCTGGGGGTTGCACCATGAAACCTGCCCTCTATGTCGGCGCCATCACGCACCAGCGCTTTATTCCCAGGAATCACCGCTTCCGCTACCCTTTTTTCATGTGGTATCTGAACCTCGACGAGATCGACCGCCTGCCCGACATGGGCCACTGGTTTTCAGCGCGGCGCTTCGCCCTGAGCCGGTTTTACCGGCCCGACTATCTTGACCGGCCCGCGCAGCCGCTGCACGCCCGGGTCAAAAGCCGCATGCAGGCGCTTACCGGGGTACCGGTCGACGGCCAGGTGGGTGCGCTCGTCAACCTCCGGACGCTCGGGCTCTACTTCAGCCCGGTCAATTTTTATTTTGGCTTTGACCGGCAGTTGCGCCTGACGCACTTTTTAGCGGAAGTGTCCAACATTCCCTGGAACGAGCGCCACCTTTACGGCCATTACCTGGGCGACGGGCGGCCGGCACCGACACACGCCAAGGCCTTTCACGTCTCGCCTTTCAACCCCCGCAACCAGTATTACCGCTGGCAGATCACCCGCCCCGGCAAACGCATCAGAATCGGGATCGCGGTCCACGACGCCCGCGGCCAGGTCTTCGAGGCCAGGCTCGATCTGGCGCGCCGGCCCTTCAACCTGGCCTCCGTAAAACGGCAGTTGCTCGGGAAGCCGGTGATGACCGGTTCGATCGTCGCGGCCATCCACTGGCAGGCGCTCAGGCTTTACCATAAAGGCGTCCCGTATGTGCCCTACCCGAAGGAGATGACATGACGCCGCTTGCCCCCACACGACAGCGCTCCCGGGCCGACCTTTTCCACAGCCGCCTGCAGGCCTGGTCCAAAACCATGTTCGTCAAATTGCTGGCAAACCTGCGGGATGGCCAGATCACGGTCCGTGACAAGAGCGAATCGCGCACCCTCGGGGAACACCAGCAGCTGCGGGCCGCGATCACGGTGCATGACTCCGCTTTCTACCCGCGGGTGCTCTTCGGTGGGTCGATCGGTGCCGGGGAGGCCTATGTCGAAGGTTTGTGGGAGGCCGACTGCCTCACCACCCTGGCGCGCATCATGGTGCGCAACATGGACCTCCTCGACCGGATGGAGCAAGGTCTGGCCTGGCTGCTCTGGCCCTATCAGCGCCTCCGGCACCTGCAGCGGAACAACCACCGCGAAGGGGCGAAGAAAAACATCCTGGCCCATTACGACCTGGGCAACGACCTCTACCGGGCGTTCCTCGACCCCGAAATGATGTATTCCGCGGCGATCTACCCGGAAGAGGCCAGCAACCTGGAAGAGGCCGCGCGCTTCAAGCTGGACTATATCTGCCGCCGGCTGGACCTCCAACCGCAGGACCGGGTGATCGAAATCGGTGGCGGCTGGGGGGGCTTCGCCATCCACGCCGCCGCACGCTACGGGTGCCACGTGACCACCACCACCATTTCAGATGCCCAGTTCCGGGAGGCCCGGCAGCGGATCGCGCGGGCGGGTCTCGGCCACCGGATCACCCTGCTCCAGAAGGATTACCGCGATCTCCACGGCCGGTATGACAAGCTGGTCAGCATCGAGATGATCGAGGCCGTCGGCCACCGGCACCTGCCCGAATTTTTTAGAAAGTGCGGCTCCCTGCTGCGGCCCGACGGTTTGATGCTGCTCCAGGCGATCACCATCGCGGACCAGAAATACAGTCAATATGTCCGAGGGGTGGATTTCATCCAGCGCCACATCTTCCCCGGCGGATGTGTGCCGTCCAACACCCGCATGCTCGCGCTGATCACCGCCGAAAGCGACCTGGTGGTGCGCAGCATCGAAGATTTCGGGTTTGACTACGCGCGTACCCTGAGGGACTGGCGCACCCGGTTTCTTAGCGCTTTCAAGGAGCTGAAAAAAGGCGGCTATGACGAGAGGTTCAAACGCCTCTGGGAGTTCTATCTAGCTTACTGCGAGGGGGGGTTTCGGGAGCGCGCGCTGAGCGTGGTGCAACTGATGGCCACCCGTCCGCACAACCGGGCTGCTCTGAGGCGCTTATGAACTGGCTGATCAATTTGGCCATCTACCAGGCCGCCTGGTTTGCCTGCGTACTCGGCGGGGATGCCCTGGCCTGGATCGCTCCGGTCCTGCTGGCCGTTCACCTCTACCTATCCCCGTGCCGCAGGGCCGACCTGCTCTTGGCCGGCGCGCTTTTGCTCGTGGGGCTGGTGCTGGACGGCAGCCTGAAGGCCATCGGGTTCTTCAGCTTCAACTCGCGCTTTGCCCCCATTCCGCTCTGGCTGATGGGCGTTTGGCTGACCTTCGCAACCTTGCCCAACCACAGCCTGGCGTGGCTGAAGCACCGCTTGCGGCTGGCGGCCTTTTTGGGCGCCCTGGGCGGACCGCTGGCCTATTGGGCCGGCGTCCGGCTGGACGCGGCGACCTTCAACTGGCCGCTGGTGACCTCTCTGCTCCTCCTGGCGATCATCTGGGCGGCGCTGATGCCCGGCGTGATGCGCCTCAGCAGCCGCCTGGCGCCGGAGCGCGGATAGCGCGCCGGCAGCTCTTTGAGATTCAGCGTTTGGGGGCCTGTTCAGGCGGCATCCATCGGCCCGGGCGCGCTCAAGGTTGGCGGGGGGTGCAGCAGGCCCGTCTGCCAGCGCGGGGGGATGGTGGCCACCCCGTTGGCCGCCCCCAGCAGGGCGCCCAGGACGGCGCCGCGGCCGGCGTTGTCCCCCCCGAGGTTGGTGTTGACCACGAGGGCTTGCTCGAGGTCGGCGGCATACTTCAGGGCCAGATAGGCAATGGCGGGGATCGCGTCTTCGACATAACAGGCCGGGCTGAGACGCTGCCCGATCACCACGTCATCCGGGTGGTCCAGCCACTTCTCCAGGGGAAACCCCAACAGCGGGTTGGTCTGACGCCGAATCAGATCCGTCAGCACTTGGCCCAGGGGGGCGCCGCCCATGACCGGCAGCAGGACATCCAGCAGAAAGGCCCCGGCGGCATCCATTCTGGGCCCCAGATGGGTCAGGTGCAGATGCTCCAAGGCTTTCGCCCGCGCCGCCGACGGTGTACCGGCATAGAAGACCGCGACGGGAACCATACCGATGATTCCGCTGACGTGTTTTTCGGCCACCCCGCACGCGGTGGGGGGGCTACCGGCGGCATAGTTGGCGAAAAACCGGCGGTGATACTCCTCCACATAGGTGTCGGCATGGTTACCGGGGGTAGTCATGTAATGGATGTAGGCCTCGGCGTAGGCCTCGGCACGGTAGGCGCCGTGCTGGTTGAGGCTGTCGATCAGCAAGGCGCAGAGCTTGAGGTTCAGGGTGTTTTCGCCGGCGCGCAGGAACTGGTGGTAGTGGATTCCGGCGCGGCCCCAGAAACGGGCCTGTTCATGCAGGATATCGCCCTTCGGGCCCGACGGCCGGTAGCTGGAGCGCCACAAGATGCTGTCGGGGTGGGGGCTGCGGGGCGCCAGATAGTCGGTCACATACCCGTAGTCCCGGGCCAGTGCCTGGCGGTTGTAGTACCAGTGCACTGGCATGGCCAGGGCATCACCGATGAACATGGCCGTCAACGCTCCGGCGCCCTGCTGGGAGGGGTTGATCGCGTGGTCGGATAGACTCATGGGAAGGCGACCTCCTTGTCGGCCGGCAATGATGGTGTGTCGCTTTTAAGGGTTTAACGGCACCGTCAGCCCAACGGACCCCAGGCGCTCAGGATGGGCAAAAGCCCGGCTCATCCGCCGGGTTATCTGAAGGTTTTCAGCGCCCCCATGCCGCCGTCCACGTGAAAGATCTGCCCGGTAATCCAGCCTGCCGCCTGACGCAAGAGGTAGCACGCAAGCCCGGCGGCATCCTCGGCCACCCCGATGCGGCCCAGGGGATGGCGTTCGGCCGCCGCCTGGCGCTTCTGATCGCTGGACAGCAGGCCAGCGGCCAGGCCGGTGTCGGTCAGGGAGGGAGCGATGGCATTGACGCGAATGCGGGGGGCGAACTCCGCCGCCAGGGCCCGCGTCAAGCCCTCCACGGCACCCTTGGCGCTGGCAATGCTGCTGTGAAAGGGCATTCCGGTTTGGACGGCCACCGTACTGAAGAGCACGATGGATGCGCCGGGAGCCTTTTTGAGGGCGGGCAAACAGGCCTGGATGGCACTTACGGCCCCCAGCAGATTGGTTTGCAGCTCGGTCAGGAAATCCTCGCGCGTCAACCGCTGAAAGGGCTTCAGGGTGATGGAGCCCGGACAGTAGACAAGCCCGTCGAGGGGCACTGGGATCGCCTCAGGGGGGACGTCGCCACGGACGGCATCAAAGGCGAAGCGTTGCACACCGTCTTCGTCTGGCGGGCCATCCGCCTGGCGCGAGCTGTAGCTCACCCGGGCGTCCTCGGCGCGCAGCATCGCCACCAGGGCCTTTCCGATGCCGCTGCCGCCACCGAAGACAATGACGTTTTGGGATTTCACGGTCAACACCTCGCAAGTTTTTTTGGATGAAAACGGCGGCGGTTTCGCCGCTGCCAGGCGGACACCCGGTCAACTGGTTGAAGGGACAGAAAGCAGGCTCCGGCCGGCATCACCGGCGTGCCCGACAAAAGGCGTTTATTCGGAAGCAGACCAAACATAGCCATTCATACCTCGGAGGCAACAGAATCATGAAAACAATCCAAGTCAAAGATTTGATGGTTTCGCTGGCGGATTATGCGACCGTGTCCCAGGACGCCACCCTCTACGATGCGGTCCTGGCCCTGGAGGAGGCCCAGAAACGATATGAAAG
>JBAPYE010000278.1:0-1662 GCA_049284575.1 Desulfobacterales bacterium | reverse complement strand
CTTCCTGAAGCGCTGGCACGCCCTACCGCTCTTTTGCACCCTGGCGGGCCATCCCGGGCTTCCAGCCCTGATCCGCGCCAAGAAGAAAAACGACCCGGCCGAACTGCGCCGCGCCCTGGCCGTGCTGGGGGCCGGCAACCAGCCCTTCACGCCGCCGCTCCTGGCCGCCGCGGGCGTGCCGATCCACTACCTCTTCGGGCGGCAGGACCGGAAGTACCGGGAGACGGCCGAAGACGCGGCCCACCGCATCCCCGCAATGATCTGTCACCCCTTTGAGGCCGCCTCCCACAACGTGCACGTCCAGTTTCCGGATGCGGTGGCGGCCCTGATCGACGAGATTGTGGCGCTGCCCGCCACTGCCACCCACCAGCCACCGGAGACCCCCCAATGAATCCCCAAGCGCTGCTGTGCATTGGACATCGCGGGGCATGCGGCCACGCCCCCGAAAACACCCTGGCCTCGATCCGCAAGGCCCTGGAACTGGGGGCGCCGTGCCTGGAGATCGATGTCTACCATGTGGACAACCGCCTGGTGGTGTTCCATGACGACCGGTTGGAGCGGACCACCAACGGGACGGGCTACCTGCTCGAGCAGAAGTTTGACCACCTGCGTTGCCTGGATGCCGGCAGCGGCGAACGGATCCCGACCCTCGAAGAAGTTTTCGAAACCGTCAACCGCCGTGCGGGCGTCAACATCGAACTCAAGGGCCCGGCCACCGCCCGGCCGGTGGTCAGGCTGCTGGCGGAGCTGCGCAGCCGCGACTGGCCGGGGGAGTTGATCCTGGTGTCTTCCTTCGATCACCGCCAACTGGCCGAGGTGCGCCGGCTCGACCCGGGGATAAGAATAGGGGCGCTGATCGTCGGGCTGCCGGTGGACGACGCCGCCTTTGCCGCCGCCCTGGGGGCGTTCTCGGTTCATGCCGCGTTGGAGTTCATCGACCGGCGCTTTGTGGACGACGCCCACGCCCGGGGGCTGCAGGTATTCGTGTTCACGGTCGACCACCCGGATGACATTCGCAGGATGGTGCACTTGGGGGTGGACGGCGTCTTCACCAACTTTCCCGAGCGCGTCCTGGGCCTCGTGCCGCATACCCGGCCGATGGTCGGGTGGGGGGATTCCGCAGCCGGCTGTGGCCCCCTTTAAGCGGCGGCACCTGCCGCCGGGTCAGCGGGCTCAGCTGGTGTCTTTGGCCAGGGTGCTGAAGCTGGCGATGCCGTCGAAGAGGCTTTCGGGGCCCTTGGCGGGTTTGACATCGCGGGCCTTGCAGTGCGGGCAGACCGCCGGGTGGTCTTCCTCACCCCTGAGGACCACCCGCTGAAAGCTGCGGTCGCAATGCGGGCAGGTGTAGTCGATCTTGGGCATGATGTAATTATACCCCCGGAAGCGCGTGGCGGTCAATCCACTGCGCCCGGTGAAGGCGGCGGCCGCCGCCGCTATCCCGTCTGCCGTCCCGGCAGCATCAGGCACAGCCCCAGGCAGAGGAGCGCCGCCACCAGCACCGTGACAAACACCCACCCCACGCCGTCGACCACCGCCTGCACGAGGCGCTCCTGCATCTCCGGCGGCAGCAGGGCCTGGATTTCCGGCCGCAGCAGGCTTTCGCTGTGGTCGCCGATGCGCGCGAGAACTGCCGCGGGCAGCCGGCCCGGGCCGCCGTCGGTC
>JBAPYE010000277.1:0-4845 GCA_049284575.1 Desulfobacterales bacterium | reverse complement strand
AGGTACTCCTGGACGATGGGGTTGAGATTGACCACCTCGTTTTTGTTGACCCCGCGACGGGCAAGGGCCAGGAGGTCCTCGACGATCGCGGCCGCTTTTTGGCCCGACTCCTGGATGGTGAGAATCGGTTTTCGGAACGGGCTTTCGCGGGGCAGATCCAGCAGAATCAACTCCGGGTAGCTGACAATCCCGGAGAGCACGTTGTTGAGATCGTGGGCCACGCCGCCGGCCAGGAGCCCGAGGGCCTCCATCTTGCGCGAGCGCGACAGCTGCTCCTTGAGCTTTTCCTTCTCTTTCTCGGCCATCCAGCGTTCGGTGTAGTCGTGGGCGAAATAGACGATCCGGGCCGTCTGGCCGACGGCGTTGAAAACCGGAAAAATCCGGTTTTCGAGCTTGCGCCCGCCGCTCTCCTCGCTGAACTGCCGTGGCGTGCCGGTTTCAACCACCTGCTGGATCATGGCCCGGCGGGCGGCGGCGAGGTGGTGGGGAACGAACGCAAAAAGATCATGGCCGATGACCTCCTGCAGGGGTTTGCCCAGGTCCCGCAGCAGCACCTGGTTGCAGGCGACGATGGTGCCGTCGGTCTCCAGCAGCATGGCCTGGTCGGCGGTGGCGTTGAGCATCGCGCGCGCCGCCTCATTGCTGCGGCTGAGTTCCATTTGACTTTTTTTCAGGCGCTGCAGAAAGACGGCTGTCATCAACCCGCCCAGCAGGGCGGCCGCCATGAAGGATACCCGGGTGAAGAGGTCCCGGTAGGAAACCTTGAAGACGATGGCATCCAGTAGGGTTTCGGGCCCTTCCAGCAGCAGAAAGCGCAGATCGCGGTGGAAGTAATAGTAGGAAAACGCGCCGTCAAAAACCCAGAACAGCCCCCCGAAGAGCAAAGCGATGGCGATAACACTCGAAAAAAGTGACTTGTGCGCGTGCACCATGACGCTTCCAGGTTCTTACGGGGACATGGGGCCGGATTCGATCTCGCGGAAGATTTCATCGGCCACGGCAAGAATCGCCCGGGGCGGGTTATAGCCGATCCGCGCGGCCGTTGCCAGATTGATGGCGATTTTAAGAGGCTCTTTGTAGACCGGATCCAGATCGGCGGGTCGGGCGCCGTTGAAGATCTTGGCAATCACGTGGGCGTAGTAAGTTCCCAGTCCCCTGAGGTCCTTGCGCGAGATGCTCATCAGGACGCCCCGCCGCACCTGATCGCTGCCCCGCCGGGTCCAGGTGACGACCCGGTGTTCAAACAAAGGCGCCAGCGACTCGGGCATGAACTTGGGATTTTCGCCCCGGTGCACGGTGATCCAGAGGGCGTCGATGCGCGGTGCCAGCTGCTGCCAACAGGCATAAAGCGCTTCGGCAGCCTCGGCCTCGGCGTTGCCCTGGTCCCGGGCCTGGCATTCCACAACCGCGAACCCCCGCTCCCGGGCCACCTGCTGCACATCCAGGAGGTTGGCGTGAACCCGCCCCGAAGGGGAGCCGTCGTAGACCACCCCCAGGCACTTGAAGCCGACGATGTCGTGAAACAGGCGCAGCTGCCGCAGGTAGCGGGCGGGGTCGACCTTGGCCAGGACATGATCGTGGCCGGAGTCATCGACGCTTTTGATGATCCCGGCCTGGATCGGGTTGGTCGCCGCCGCCACCACCACCGCCACCTGGTGGTAGCTGTTGGCCAAATCCTGCCCGGCCCAGGTTCCCATGGCAATCACGAGATCCAGATCGTTTCCGGTCTTGAGACGTTTGAGCATCTCGGCCTTGTTGCGCGGTCGCAACACCGCCTCGTCCCAATCGGACGACCAGTAGGCGTCTTTGACGAAGCGCAGAAATCGGCTGCGACCGTCGCTCGCCAGCCAGTCCCACAGCCGGCGGGTGTCGGAATCGTCATCGAATCTCGGCAGCTCCTCGTTTTCGATCCAGCCAAGCGCCATCAGGGCGCGAACGGTTTCCACCAGGTTTTGGCGGTAGTCCAGGTAGGGGCCGCCCTCACAGTAGCCGATACGCCATTTTTGACCGTCGTTGAGCCGGGGGGTGACCGGGTAGAACCGCCGGTCCTCGGAGAAACTGCAAAGGGGCGCCAGCAATGAAACCAAAAGCAGGCAAGTCGCTGCCTGAGCTGTCTTGCGCATGTTCAACGTGGCTTCCTCCCTTTTGCGTCCACCCCAGGTCTTGAGGGCGTTGCGGCAACAGTTGCCCCGCACCCCGTGTCTGCGGGGTCGAAATGTGAACATCGCGGCGACCAAAAGCATGCGGAATGCACTGAAGGTATCCCGGAATCCCTCGAATCTGGCGCTCGAGACGTCCCGAAACCGGGCTACACAGATCCGGATCGGATCAGAGAACAAGTATCTTTTAGCACTTCAGCAGAAATTGTCAATGATACCGGGCTTTCGAAAACCCAGGCTACGAACGCTTCCTCCCACCGGGGTCAATAGAGAAAGCGGTAGGCCAGCAGCCCCAGATATTCATGCAGCGCATCAGAAAACGGGTCGTAGCTTTGGGGCAGAAAATCGGGCCAAATGTAGGTTTTGTTCTCCCAGGTGCGAAACCCTGTGGGGTAGAACAAGGCCGCGAGTCCGGCCTTTTCAAAGCTCAGCTGCGTGCGCCGCATGTGAAGCGCCGAGGTCACCACGATGGGCTGCTGAAACCCCTGGGCCTGGCACAGCGCCTTTGAAAATTGAGCGTTTTCAAAGGTGTCCCGGCTTTTATCCTCGATCAGGATCAGGCCTTGGGGCACGCCTAAATCCGTCAGCAGACGGCGGTAGATGGGCCCCATGGGTGCCCGCTCGGGGTGGACCTGGCCGCCGCTTAAAATCACCGGTATCCCCAGCCGCCGTTGCAGCCGGACCACCGTCACGATCCGCTCCCAGCTGCCGCTGGAGGGGATGCCGATCCCGCTCAGATCTGGTGACCCTTCATAGACCGCACCCCCCATCATGATGATGACATCGCCCTTTGGATCCTCGGGGATGGTTATACCGGCCTCGAGTGTCCGCAGAAGCTTGTCGGCCACCGGCGGGATTGCCGGCAGCCAGAGCATGGCGGCCACCAGGAGCTGCACCAGCGCGCGCCCCGGGCGGCCCCGCAGAAGGCTGCGCAGGCCGCCTGCGAGGAAAAAGGCCACAAACAGACCCGGCAGCAACAGAAACGGCGTGACGATTTTTTTCAGGAAGTAGAAATTCATCTCAATCCTCAGCGCCTCGGCGGCCACCAGCAGCGCGACATAGGCCTCGGCGCCCACAATGCCGCCGCAACCAGGCGGTCGCCGGTCGTCTTGGCCATCTCGGGGAAATGGGCTGTGGTGCTTGTAAAGATCTTCAACTCTAGCGGAAGACAAGCGGTGAAGCCATCAACAAACGCCGGGTGAGCATCGGCGGGAAATGCGAAAACCGGTCGGAAAATCCGCCAGGGGCGCGGCGGGCGGCAACAGACAGCGGCAAGTAGGCCCCCCGCGGCGACACTTGATTGCAGGGGATTGCGCCGGATTTTGGGTGGTCTGCGCGGAGGTGCCGCAAGTGACGGGTGAAAGGGCAGGCAAGCGGTGCCCTTGTTTTTTTGCCCCCGGCATGAAAAAAATCTCAACATTGATCCGAAATGTCAAGATAAAATCAGGCGCGGCGCAGCGACCCCGTGATGAAAAGCGCGGCGCAGGGGCGATCCGGTGGTCAGCGCCGTTTTTGGGCCTCGGGCGCTTCAGAGCAGGTGTTTCTGAAAGGTAGCCAGCGCATCCGGCAATTTGCGACGCACGAAAGTTTCCTTCTCGCGCCGGTGCAGGCCCTGATAGTGCCCGTACTCCGGGTGGCTGGGGGCCAGTTGAGGCGCCTGGCCACCGACGCCGGATTTGACCCGGCCGAACTCCCGGACCATTTCGATCAGGCCGAACCCTTGGGCGGGGTATGCGCTCAGCCATCCCAGACGCCGCATCATCTCATAGCGCACCTGGTCCGCCAGGAAAAGATGGATATCCACCACCTGCATTTTATCAGCGCCGTCCAGGTAGGGAAACAGGCTGGCCGCCCCGAGTTCCAGGACCCCCATGATCAGCTCGTAGTAAGCCGTATTGCCCTGCTCTCCGGGAAGCGCCAGGGCATAAAGACATGTGTCCGAAAGATCATTGAGCCGGGTGGTTTCACCGAAGGTCTCGTTGAATCGTTTGGACCATGTTCCAAAGGCCTTCTGTGCCAGCAGGCGCGATCGGTAGTCCGCAAGATCGACAATCTCCGCCATCACGCTCCCCTCCCCCCAAAACCCGCCCGTCCGGCGCTTTCGGGTCGCCGGCGGGCAACAGGCCTGACCCCGATTAAAATTTCCGTTTCATTCTGTTGACGGGTATACTAAATTCCACTGGCAATGGAAACGGGGGGCCTGCAAAAAAAGCGGACGCCTGCCGGCGCGCGGGTCTCGGGGATATGGAAGGCTGCAGGAACGCCCCGGCGGCAGCGCCGCGACGTGTCGCGTTTGGACCCGGCCTCTTTTGCCAGAAACGATTTTCGCGCCCGTTGCGCGGGTTGCCCCGCAGCACGCCAGTGAATAGATTTTGCCTTGTGGGCAGCCGAAGGCGGTGTTTACGGGCCACGGCCGCACCGCTTGCAAAAAAACCCGAGCCAAACGACCTCTTTTGAAAGGAGACGGGTATGCAACACCTTGCCACCACCCCCCTCAACTGGATCCAGGATGCCTTTCCCTACGGGGTGGACGCCGCCCAGCGCACGATTCTTTTCTGGGACGTCATGCGCCAGCGCGGCAACAACTACCTGGCGCATCTGCGCCGGGGCCAGCCGCCGGTACTGATTTTCGAATATGAAGGTATCCTCTCCGGCACGACCCTGGACCGGCCGGTAAACTACACCC
>JBAPYE010000276.1:0-6535 GCA_049284575.1 Desulfobacterales bacterium | reverse complement strand
CTTTCATCCACCTGAATCCGTTCGGCCAGGTTTTTGACGTAGAGCGAGCGGGCCATGGGGTCCTGAACAGCCGCAATTGCGTCGGTCAGCTCGGAGACGATCTGAACCTTGCCGTCCACGGAAAGGCCATGCCGCGCGACGGCCGCGGCCATCAGAAACGCCATGATCCCCTGGGCCTCGGCGGCCGCCTGTTCAAAGGCCGCGGCGCCGAATTCAAAGATGAAGGAATCCGGGTCGTGGCCCGGCGGCAGCACACAGATGCGGGCATCGGCGTAGCCCTGGCCAAAAACGTCGATGCTGCGCTGGGCGGCCTTGATCCCGGCCGCATCCGAGTCGTAGACCAGCACCACCGTACCGTTCTCGCCGATGCAGCCCCTGAGGATCCGCACATGCTCCGGGGTAAGGGCCGTGCCGAGGGTGGCGACGGCATTTTGAATGCCGTGCTGATACAGGGCCAGCAGGTCGAAATAGCCCTCGACCACGAAAACGGTTTCGTTTCTGCGGCAGTGCTCCCGGGCCAGGTCGATTCCGTAGAGCGAGCGACCCTTGGTGTAGATCGGGGTTTCCGGTGAATTCAGATACTTGGGAAGAGCCTCGTCGAACACCCGCCCGCCGAAGGCGATCACCTGGCGGGCGGTATTGCGAATCGGAAAAATGATCCGGTCGCGAAAGCGGTCATAGTATCCGCTGCCGTTTTGGCGCGGGATCACCAGCCCGGCTTTCTCCATCAACTGCAGGCGCTCGCGGTCGGCGCGAAAGTGGCGGATCAGGGGGTCCCAGCCCGCAGGGGCATACCCCAGTTCAAACTGATCGACGACTGCCGGCCCAAACCCCCGCTTTTCCAGGTAGGCCCTTGCCTTTCGGCCTGCGGTGGGATCCTTCAAAACCCCACTGTAATACGCCATGGTCTTGCGATTGAGCCCCAAAAGGATCTCGCGCTCGCTTATCCGGCGCCGCTCCAGGGGCGTCATGTCGCGCACCGGCAGTTCGATGCCGCAGCGCTGGGCCACCGCTTTAACCGCCTCGGGAAAGGTCATGCCCTGCTGCTTCATCAGGAAACTGAAAACGTTGCCCCCCGCGGCACACCCAAAACAGTAGAAGATCTGCTTTTCGGGATTGACGCTGAAGGAGGGGGTTTTTTCGGCATGAAACGGGCAAAGCCCCATAAAATTCCTGCCGGTTTTTTTCAGGACGACGGCCTCGGAAATGATCTCGACGATATCAGCGGCGCTGCGGATCTCTGAAATTTTTTCATCCGGGATGAAGTCAGCCAAAAAAATATCCCTCCGTGGCCGTAAGACGGGTCTTTAGGGAAATTCAGAATAGCTCAGCCGGGGTTCAGCCTGGCCAGTTCCCAGGAAGGATCGACAGGGGAAATGCACACGCCGCTTTGCAGAAAACACCAAGGGGTCATTGCCTTCGGGTACCGTCGCGATTTTTGGGAAATAGTATAGATTAACGCTGGAGGGTCTTTTTGTCAAGCCGGACTTCGTCGATCTTGCCCGCCCGCCCCGCCCAGAAGGCCGATGGCGGCTTGCAGATCCAGACTCCCGGCGTAAAGCGCCCGGCCGACGATCACGCCGGTCACACCGGCCTCACCCAGGGGCAGCAGCGCCCGGATATCGGCCAGGGTCGACACCCCGCCGGAGGCCACCACCGGAATCGTGAGGGCTTCAGCCAGCCGGCGGGTCGCCTCGAGGTTGACCCCGGTCTGCATCCCGTCGCGCTGGATGTCGGTGAAGTTGATGGCCGCCACCCCGCAGCCTTCGAACTGCCGCGCCAGATCGACGGCCCGGGTGCCGGTGGTCTCGGTCCAGCCTTCGATGGCCACCATACCGTTCTTGGCATCGATGCCGATCACCACGCGCCCCGGAAAAGCCTCGCAGGCGGTCTTGACCAGGTCCGGGTTGCGGATCGCCTCGGTGCCGATCACCACCTTGTCGACCCCCATGTCTGCATACATGCGGATGGTCTCCAGGGTGCGAATCCCGCCGCCGACCTCCATCGGAATCTGCAGGCGACTGCGGATCTCACGGATAGCCGCCAGGTTGCGCGGGCTTTTGGCGATCGCCCCGTCCAGGTCGACCACATGCAGCATTTCGGCGCCGTCCCGCTCCCAGCGCTGGGCCATGGCGGCCGGGTCATCCGAGAAAACCGTTTCCTGATCCATGCGCCCCTGCAAGAGACGAACGCACTTGCCGTTTTTGAGATCCACAGCCGGAATAATGATCATGGCACTCCCTCTGGCGGCTTACACCCGTCCAGGCCGTTTACGCCCTCACAGCCTGGTTTTCAGGGTGTGGGGAAGGTCTGCAGCATCTGCTCGAGGCCGGTCTGGGCCATCTCCTGGGCGCTGATCCAGCGGGCGCCGCGCCGGACAAAGGTCCCCAGGTTGAAGAGGTTTTCACTGAGGGATTTCTGGGTCTCCTCAAAACGCCCGGTCCACAGAATGCGGCCGTCGGCCACGCGGATCAAGAGCAGGTCGAAGGTGACCGAGGCCGGCCGCTGGGCCGAGAATTTCGCACCGATGCGCTCCTCGAAACGGTAGACCCGGCCCAGCAGGATGGCGTCGGCATCCAGCTCACGGCCGACATCCTGCAGCAGCGCCAGCGGCGGCAGGGGCCTGCCGTCGGGTGAGACCAGCTGCTGCACCACGCCCCCGGCTTCTTCCGGGGGGATCAGTTCGAAATCGCCGCGGGCGGTCAAGGCGGCCATCAACTGATCGGTCAGAAAAACGTCGGCACCCGGGCTCACCGTCTGGATTTCGTAAACGCTGTCGCACAGCGGGCAGCGGTAGCTCATGTTGGCCCCGAAGACCTTGTACATGTCCTGAAACGGCAGCACGAGAATGCGCTCCACCCCAAGCGCTTCGACGGGCGAGGTGGTGGTGCTGACGGGTCCGCTTGAGGCGCAGCCCGTCAGGGCGAGCAGCAGGGCAAGCCCCGCGGAGAGCGCCAGATGCCGTTTGAATGCCCAGCCTGTTTTCACGATGGTCACCTCGCCGATTGGAGGGGTCGAATCAAAAAAAACCGGGTAAGCCGCAGCGGCCCGGTCCGGGGCGCGCCAAAGCGCTGCGCCCGGCGCAGGGTCACAGGCTCCCCTTGGAGGAGCGCACGTCCGAAATTCTGGGGTCCGGCCGGCAGGCCGCGTGGAGGCTGCGCCCCAGGGATTTGAAAACGGCCTCGATGATGTGATGCTGGTTTTCGCCGTAGGGCACGTCGATGTGCAGATTGAGTCCGCCGCGGGTGGCAAACGCCCGGAAAAATTCCTTGGCCAGCATCAGGTCGAAGGGGCTGCCCTGCTGGGCCGGAATTTCCGGCACGCGGTAGACCAGAAACGGCCGCTTGGAGAGATCCAGGGCGACGGTGCCCAAAGCGTCGTCCATGGGGGTGACAGCATGGCCGTAGCGGCGGATGCCTTTGCGGTCCCCCAGGGCCTGGTTGAGGGCATCGCCCAGCACCAACCCGACATCCTCGACCGTGTGATGGCAGTCCACCGCGATATCCCCCTGGGCCTTGAGGGTCAGGTCGAAAAACCCGTGGACACAGAAAAGGGCCAGCATGTGATCGAAGAAGGCAATGCCGGTCTGAATTTCGTAGCGCCCGCCGCCATCCAGCGCCAGGCGAATGGAAATGCCGGTTTCTTTGGTTTTACGCTCCAAATCAGCGGTGCGGTCCATGCTGGGGGGCTCCATAAGGATTGGGAGGGGCTTGCCGGATCGGGCGTCAGAGGCCGCAAGCAGCCGCATCCGAAAGCGCAGCCCCGATGGGGGTGATGGCGAATCCTGAAATTTGCAATAAAGCTTAAAAGATAAAAAATGTCAAGTTAAATTAACTATTTGTTTTAACCATGAAGCGGTCGCGGCCCGTCCGGCGGCTGGACCGTGACCACGGCTGGCGCTCTCCGGCGGTTTGTGATAGAAAGCCAAGCCAATTCGCCGGGTCTCCTGTGCAGCCGCGGATGACAGCGAGCGTCGACGGCCACCACAAGAGGCGCACGCCCAACTTTTTTTGAAAGGTGTCGACGTGCAGCCAGATCGCATTGCCCATTTGAAGCAGGATTTCAGTCAGGGCTTTATCGCCTATTGCGGGTATGAGGCCCTTTACGCCGCCGAGGGAATCTTCCACTCGCGCCTGGTCCTGCGGGCGGACCACCGCCAGCAGGACGGCTTCGTCCACGCCGGGGTGCTGGCCACCATGGCCGACCACACCGCCGGCTACGCGGCCTTCACCACCGTCGAAGCGGACCAGCGGATTTTAACCATCGAGTTCAAGATCAACTTCCTCAAGCCGGCCGTGGGGCATGCGCTGGTCTGCCGCGCGCAGGTGATCCAGCGCGGCCGGACCCTGATCGTGTCGGAGGCGGAGGTTTTCGCCGTTCGCGACGACCACGAAAGACGGGTGGCCAAGGCCACCTTCACCATGATCCCGGTGGCCGCCGCGCGGCTCGCGCCGCGGTGAAGAGCGCCTGCGCCACAAAAGCAAAAACCTGCCGGGGTCTCCGACAGGTTTAATTTTTTGGAGTGGAGATGAGGGGGATCGAACCCCTGACCTCGGCATTGCGAACGCCGCGCTCTCCCAGCTGAGCTACATCCCCAGGGTCAAACAGGGCGCACCATAGCAGGTTATCCTAAAGCGGTCAAATCAAAAAATAGCTGCGCCGGCCGCGATAGCATGATCGCAGAAACTCCCCGCAATCGCCAAACCGAATTTTAAGACTGGAGGACACGATGACCCCCCGGGTTATTTTAAAGGACGCTTTCAAAACGTTTACCCTGGACCAGGACAAGGTTCTGGCCCCCGAGGAGACCGTCCAGCGGTTCCGCGAGCGGCTAAACCAGGTCGATCTGGACATCCTGGCCGCCACCGAGCGCATCGACACCGGCCGGCTGGGGATCCCCGTCTATTTCAGCCGCTGCGGCAAGGACGCGGCCGCCGTGATCGGGACCCAAAAACAGATGGGCAAGGGCGCCACCCCGGCCCAGGCCGAGGCCAGCGCGGTCATGGAGCTGGCCGAGCGCTTCAGCTTCTTCAGCTTCTGCGGCCAGGAGGGCCATTTCATCCACGACGCCGGCCGCAACCTGCCGCCGGACAAGGTTCTGGGCTTCGACCTGATCGCCCGCTCGGTGCACGACGACTCCGCCGACGCGGCCGTCGCGCGCGGGATCTTCGAATCCCTGCCCATGCGCTGGACCTGGGGCTTCAGCCTGACCCGCCAGGAAGCGGTGCTGATCCCCTTCGACTGGTTTTTCGCGATCAACGAATTCAACGGCCCCTCGGCCGGCAACTGCGTCGAGGAGGCCATTTCCCAGGGCATCTGCGAGGTGGTGGAGCGCCACGTGTCCTCGCTGATAAGCCGCCGGCAGCTCTCCCCGCCGGCGATCCGCGCAGACTCCGCGAGCGACCCGCTGGTGCGCGAGATGCTGGCCAAATTCCACGCCGCCGGGGTGCGCCTGTATCTGTCGGACTTCACGCTGGAGATGGGCATCCCGACGGTCGGCGTGCTGGCCTACGACCCGGCCACGCACCCGGCCCAAAGCGAGATCGTCTGGACCGCCGGCACAACCCCCGACCCCCAGAAGGCGCTCAGCCGGGCCCTGACCGAGGTGGCCCAGCTGGCCGGGGATTTCAACACGGGCGCCAACTACGTGGCCAGCGGGCTGCCGAAATTCTCCGAGATCGCGGCGGCGCGCTTCGTGACCCACCCCGGCCGGGAGGTCGACATCCAGCAGCTTCCCGACCTCTCCGACGACAACATCCGGGTGGAGGTCGAAAACTGCGTCGCCGCCCTTGCCCGTCGCGGGCTGGAGGTCCTGGTGATCGACACCACCCACCCGCTTTTGGGCATCCCGAGCTTTTACACCATCATCCCCGGGGCCCACTTCCGGGAGCGCGCCGAAGGCACCAGCGTGGGCATGTTCGCGGCCAAGCTGCTCACCGAGAAGCTTGCCCCGCGTGAGGCGATCGCCGCCCTGGAGGCCTTCGACCGCAGGCTGCCCGGCAAGTACTACCTGCAGTTCTACCTCGGCAGCTGCCACCTGGCCGCGGACGACCCCCAAGCCGCCCTGCCCTGCTTCGAGAAGGCGCTCGATCTCGGCCCCCCGCCCGAGGAGGTCGCCAGCATCTACTCCTACCTGGGGGTCTGCCTCAAGGATCTCGGCCGCTACCGCGAGGCGCTGCGGGTGCTGGGCAAGGGCGAGCGCATCGATGCCGAGCGCACCGATATATTTAACCTCAAGGGCTTCTGCCACTTCATGTTGAAAGAGCACCGCGAGGCGATCCGCGACTTCGAGCGCGTTTTAGCGCTCAACCCCGGCTCGGCCATCGACTACGCCAACATCGGCTCCAACTACCGTGAGCTGGGGGAAATCGCGGAGGCCATCCGCCACTACGAGATCGCCCTTTCCCTGGACCCCACGATCGGCTTTGCGCGCGACAACCTGGCGCGCCTCAAAACGGCGGGCTGACCGGCGCCGCGACCCGCGTCAGGCGGCGGCCAAAATCGCTTCGCGCAGGCGCGCGATGCGGTCGGTGAG
>JBAPYE010000275.1:0-1756 GCA_049284575.1 Desulfobacterales bacterium | reverse complement strand
TCTGCCGATGCGATGACCTTCGATAATGGCCATATCCGTTTTGCGGGGCGCCACGCAATCGCCGACCCGGTATAGTTGGTCGACTTTGCCTTTCAGCTCAAAATAGAGACTGTCGTCGGCGATATTGCCCGCGGCCAGCACCACGGTATCGTACCCGTCGAAATCGATCAATTCGTTGGAATACACATTCAATCCTTTAACCAGGGTGCCCTGGATCTCGAGTACTGCGATGTCAGGGGTGAAAGTCACTCCTTTTTTGGCAAGCCGGCTGCGGGTGAGATAGAGATCCTGAAGGGGCCCTAAGGCCGATCCGATAAACAGCGCCGAGGTAATCATGTGAACCTGTTTGCCGCGATCCGCCAAGAGCTCCGCCGTACCGGTGGCCTGGTGGTGGCCGTCCTGGTCGATGAGCAGGACCTTGTTGCCGACGTCCAACGCATCGGTGAGAACTTGCACGGTGGTCACCACCTGGGGCGAGCCGTATTCACCGGCAAAGGGTGCGGTTTTGGGGGTTGAACCGGTGGCGACGACGACCACGTCCGGCTGTTCCTCGAGCACCATCTGCGCCGTTGCTTCGACCCCCAAACGGATGTCCAGATCGAGCTTGTTCAACTGGCCGACCAGCCAGCGGGTGACGCCGGTAATCTCCTGGCGGCCAGCCACTTTGCCGGCAAGGATATTCTGGCCACCGACCTCATCGGCCTTTTCGAGCAGGATGACGCGATGTTTTCGCAGGGTGGCCACCCGGGCCACTTCCAGACCGGCGGGTCCCGCACCCACCACCACGACCTTTTTGGGGGTGTCGGCGGGTTTGAGGGTGCCGATGCCCAGGGCTTCCTCTTCGCCGGCGGCCGGGTTGTGCAGACATCCCAGACGGTGACCGAGGCCCATGCGGGCGATGCATCCCTGGTTGCAGGCGATGCAGTTGCGGATGTCGTCCGTGCGGCCTTCCATGGATTTGTTGGGCAGTTCCGGATCACAGATCAGGGCCCGTACCATGCCGATCATATCGGCCTGGCCGTCTTCCAGGATTTTTTCCGCCAGATGGGGGTCGTTGATCCGGTTGGTGCAGAATACCGGCAGCTTGACGACCGACCGCATGCCGGCGGACAAGGGTACCGTATAGGCCAGCGGGGTGTGCATGGAGCCTTCCACCAGGAACAGATTGTAGAAGGTGCCGATACTGAGGTCCAGAAAGTCGAGCTGACCGGAGGCCTCGAGCCGTATGGCCGCCTGTTTGGCGTCTTCATGGGTGAGCCCCCCCTTAGGATGCATCTCATCGGCATTGAGCCGGATCCCGAGGGTAAAATCGGATCCCACGGCTTTACGGACCGCATCAATCACCTCGAGGGCGAAACGGCAGCGGTTCTCCATGCTCCCGCCGTAGGCGTCCTGCCGGTGATTGGTGAGGGGTGATAGAAACTGACGGATCAGGGAGCTGTGTCCCAGTTGCAGCTCGATGCCGTCAAACCCGCCTTCCACCGCATTTTGGGCGCAGATGGCAAAATAGTCGATGCATTCGACGATATCTTCAAGCTCCATGGCCTTGCAGGTTTCCCGAAAGATGGGATCCTTACCGGTCGACGGTCCCCACACCGGCAGGCGCGAAATCTTGCCATCCCCCTGCATGCCGTTGTGGTTGAGCTGGGCGAAAATTTTGGTGTCGTATTCGTGAATCGCGCTGGTCAGCCGTTTGAAGCCTGGAATCACCTCCGGTTCATAGACATCGACCAGCTTGTCATAGGGGTGGTCCGTG
>JBAPYE010000274.1:0-15395 GCA_049284575.1 Desulfobacterales bacterium | reverse complement strand
CGGGCCAGGACACCACCATGTTCTGGTTGATCCCGCCGAGCCTCGAGGCATTTTGTTTGAACCAGTCGAAGGGCGTGTCGAAGGCCCAGGACCAGCCGGCCGACATGTGGTTGTAGGTCTGCTCGGTGCCCCAGACGTCGTACCACTTCATCTGCACATCCACGGGCATTTCGTTGATGCCGTTGAAGAAGGCCACCTCGTTGGGGGTGCCCAGCGGTCCGCCCTCGGCGCTGGTGCCGTTGTCGCCGTTGATGTAGATGACGAGCGTGTTGTCGAGCCGGCCCGCGTCCTCGAAGGCCTGGACGACGCGGCCGATCTCGTGGTCGTTGTAAGCCGCGTAGGCGGCGAAGATCTCCACCTGGCGGATGAAGAGCTTTTTCTCCACAGGCGTCAGTTCATCCCAGGGTTTGAGCAAATCCTTCGGCCAGGGCGCCAGCTGGGTGTCGGCCGGGATCACGCCGAGCTTTTTCTGGTTCTCCAAAATCCGTTCGCGCAGCTTTTCGTAACCGTCGTCGAAAAGGTGCATGGCGCGGATCTTGTCCACCCACTCCTTGGTGGGGTGATGGGGGGCGTGGGTGGCCCCGGGCGCGTACTTGATGAAGATGGGCTTGGAGGGGTCCGTCTGGTGCATGCGGGAAATGTAGTCGATGGCGTCGTCGGCCATGCCGGTGACCAGGTTCCAGCCCGGCTTGCCCCTGAAGGGGTAGATCTGGGTGGTGTTGCGATACAGGTTGGGCTGCCACTGGTTGGCATCACCACCGACGAAGCCGTAGAAGTACTCGAAGCCCATGCCGGTGGGCCACTTGTCGAAGGGCCCCACCTGACTGGCCGCGAAGGCCGGCGTGTTGTGGTTCTTGCCGAACCAGGCCGTGCAGTAGCCGTTGCCCCGAAGAATGCGGCCGATGGTGGCCTTGTCTTCGGAGATGATGCTGTTGTAGCCGGGGAAGCCCGTGGATTGCTCCGAGATGACGCCGAAGCCGGCCGAGTGGTGGTTGCGCCCCGTTATCAGTGCCGCCCGCGTGGGTGAACAGAGCGCCGTGGAGAAGATCCGGTTGTAGCGCAGCCCCTCATTTGCGAGACGGTCCATGGTGGGCGTGGGAATCACCCCGCCGAAGGTGCTCGGCACACCGAAGCCGGCATCGTCGGTCATGATCAGCAAGACATTGGGGGCCTTTTCGGGCGGCACCACCCGCGGCGGCCACCAGGGCTTGGAACTCAGGGCGTCTTGCTTGATCACGCCGCCGAACTCCGGGGGTGGCGGCGGGAGTTGTTGGCCACTGACGGTAACGGAGGCGCTGGGCGCACCCGCTTCGCCGTGGGTCGTCCCGGTACGGGCCGGCATGGACGTGCATGCCGCCGCCATGAGGATGACCATGACGGCAATGATTCCGGATCGGTGCTTGGGTTTCATGACATGCTCCTTTCCTTGAAGTAATTGTTTTCGTTCAAGGTTGTTCTTATTTCAATTGGTCGACCCAGGTCGGCTCGGCGAACCATTTTTTCCCCAAGGCCTTCATGAGGTTGGACTTGCGCAGGCCGTCCAGCACGTTTTCCAGCCAGTTGACCAGGTGCGGGTCGCCCTTGGGGACGGATGTACCTTGGTGACGAACCAAAATCCGGCGCCATTCTGTGGGGTTTTTTTTACCGCAGCCCTCACACAGGCTGCCCATTGGGTCCGGTCAGGGCATTTGTTTGCTCCCCCATCTTTTGGATAGTGCCGATGCCCGTCGAATGGTCAATCCGATCGAACTGGATTTCAGGGGGTTTGCTCGCCATTTCCACCACCAAGAGCACGTTGCGGAATTCATCGGAGCGTAAATGCCCTTGAAAATGGTTCTCATCCGCCCAGATTTCCTCGAACAGAAGCGTTTTTCCGTTCATGGCATCCTGGTAGAGGCGGCTGCTGAGGCAGCCCTCTTTGAGTCTGATTCGCCTGATCATGTCGGAAAGGATACTGCGCGCCTCCTTGCGCTTCCCGGCCGGGATCAGCATGCGAATGGCCACGCGAACCCGGCCGCCAAGGTCGGGGGGGGCGTTTCCGGCGTGATGTATCCCGCTGGTTTCTGTCATGAGGTGGCCATGCTTGATGTAAGGATCATGAAATGCCGCGGAGGGATGGGATGGAACAATGCGAAAGCCATGCCCAATCCGGCCGGGCTTCGGAAAAAGCGCTGGCCGATCTAATTCATTAGAAAATATCGGCGGGAAAGGGCATCGGGGAAGAGAGAAATGGCAATGAGGTGTGCCCGTAAATGGGCATTTTGACGATATCTGGGCATCATCCGGAAGGGCGTTTGATACCCAGTTTCTTCATTTTGGCTTGTAGGGTGGTGCGCTTAAGACCCAGAATTTCGGCTGCCCCGTTTTTGCCGGTCACGCGCCAGCCGGTTTTGGCCAACACGCTCAGGATTTTCCGACGATCCACCTCCTCCAGAGTCCCCGTGGGTGGCGCAACCTCGGATCGGTGATAGGGCAAATGGATGTCAAGGACCGCGCTGCGGCTCATGATCATGGCGTGCTCAACGATGTTGCGCAGTTCACGAGCATTGCCCGGATAGCTATAGCGCTTGAGAGCCTCCATTTGCCTCCGGGCAATGCGGTCGATCCGCTTGCCCAGTTTCTTTTCGTTCTGCTTGACGAACATCCAGACGAGAGGGGGGATATCCGCCACACGTTCCCGGAGCGGCGGTATATCAATGGGAAAGACGCTAAGCCGGTAGAAGAGGTCGCTGCGAAAACGCCCTGCCGCAACCTCCTGGTGCAGGTCCCGGTTGGTGGCGGCGATGATGCGCACGTCGACTTTCCGGGTTTGCGTGGACCCCAGTCGCTCGAAACTCCCCTCTTCCAGCACCCGCAGCAGCTTGGCCTGCAGGTCGAGAGAGAGTTCTCCGATCTCGTCCAGGAACAGCGTAGACCGGTCAGCCACCTCGAAGCAGCCGGCCATGCGGGTGAGCGCCCCGGTGTATGCTCCCTTCTCCCGTCCGAAAAGCTCGCTTTCGATCAGCGTTGACGGCAGGGCGGCGCAGTTGATGGTAATCAGCGTCCTGGCCTTGCGGGGGCTGATGCTGTGGATGCGACGGGCCAGCACCTCCTTGCCGGTGCCGGTCTCGCCGGTCAACAGCACGGTGGCATCGGTGACGGCCACCTGCTCCACCTGAGCGAGAATCTGCTTCATGGACTTGCTGCAGGCGATGATGCCTTCGCGCCCGTGTCGGAGCAGGATCTCATCCCGCAGGTAAACGTTTTCCTGTTCTAATTGCCGCTTCAGGCGCTCGATCTCGCCAAGATGCTGTTGGAGACTGACCGCCATTTCCTTGCGCTCGGTGATATCGATGGAAACTCCCATTACCCGGTCGGGCTGATCGGAAGTGCCGGGATATGACCGCCCACGAGACACAATCCAGTTGACACCCCCGGCAGGCCGCACAATTCGATATTCGAGCTGGACCAATTCACGACTCTGGAGACACCGGGCCAGGGTCTCCCTGGCAATTTGGCGATCGTCGGGGTGCACGGTTTCCAGAAAGCGTTCGAAGCTCAACTCCTCGTCAGGCGCGAACTGAAAAATCTCCCGAAGTTTGTCGGTGGCCCAGAGACGGTCCGTGTCCGCATCGATGCCCCAAAGTCCGGCCTCGGCCGCCGAAGCGGCCAGACTCAGCCGTTCCTCGCTGTCGCGCAAAGCCTGATCAGCCTCCCTGCGCTCCAGGGCGTTGATAAAAATCTCTCCGAGCAGTTGCAACCGCGGGATGAACGCCTCCGGCCAGACACGCTCCTTGTGTAGGGCATTGGTGGAGATGATATGAACGACAGACGCGCGGGTGAGAATCGGCATGGTCAGGTTGGAGCGTATCCCCCAGTCTTTCCAGGTTTTCTTGTCCACGTGGGCCTCATCCGGCATGTCATCGATTCTTGTATACGAGACCACCTCCCCCTGTTCCTTCAGCCTATCGTATGCCCAGGGATTGATCGATCGGGAAAGATTGGACCCTCCTTGCGCCCCCTCTACCAGACGCGCCACACCTTTGCAACATTGATGCTGGGATGCCGGGAAACAGCCCGGCCGGGTGGCCCGAATGATGGGTCACATCAACCTGAAAATGATCCACGAAAATTATAGCTACATCAAAAACTACCTCTTCCTTTTCCTTTCCTTTGGGTTTAAATCCGCTTAACCGTGGAAGTGAGAGCATTCTTACGATGCTTGCGGCGGGTTTGGGGTATACATCAGAAAACGATCGGGTTCGATCTGTACTTATCGGTCCTCCGCCGGCGACCGCGGATTTGGCAGCCCCTCCCGGATGCGGGTTGAAAAGCGGGGGTCCTGGTCGGCTTCCCGCGCCCGGGCGGTGATCTCACTGCGCCGGCGCAGTTCGGAGAACGGCAGGCGGGTGTCGACGCTGCCGCGCGCGTAGAGCAGCTCGTCCAGCCGCCCGTTGGCCAGGATGCGCCAGTCCAGCCGCTGCCCCACGCCGAGGTGCTTGAGGTGGTAGCGGATGCCGGTGGTGCAGTTGTGGGTCAGGGCGTTGTACCATCGGGGCCGCCGGGCCAGCAGGTTCAGCTCGGCGAGATATTCCAGCAGCAGCGCCCGGGCACGCTCAACGGGCATCCGGATCCGGAAAAGGTAGACCTGCTCGCCGCGGTGGTTGGTGCGCAGCCGCACCACGTCGCGCTCATCGGCGACCACGTAATAGACCTCGAACTGGCGGAAGAAGCCGCGCACCGCCGAGTAGGTCTCGCCCTTTTCCTTGCGCGTCTCGATGGAGATCGCCAGGGGCGGGCCGTCGGCAAACTCCCAGCTGGCGATGGTGTGGGCGATCGCCGTAGGCCCCCAGAAGCAGATGAAGAGATCCACCCCGCGCAGCTGGTCGAGGCCGTAGCTGCGGGTCTCCCAGCGCTCGGTGAAGTCGGTCTCGCTGCGGTAGTCGAAGTTGCGCAGGTTGCGCACGGTTATCCGGTTTCCCGCCACCTCGGCCGTCGCCGTGCGCGCCACGTCCGGCTGCCAGTCGCGGTCGTTGCTGGGCGGGATCGCCAGCCACCAGCCAAGCACGCCAGCAAATGCCGCCGACACGGCGAGCAGCGCCAGCCAGTAGGGGCGCAGCCCCAGCAGAGTGCCGAGGCAAATCAGGGCAAATGCCGCTGCTATGGCGCCGGCTGCCCAGCGGTTGGCCGGGCCGTCGAACCAGATCGCCGCCGCCGCCCAGGTCACCGCCACCACCAGCGGCAGGCTCAGCAGCACCCGGAGCGTCACACGCGTCCAGCCGGTCGTCATCGCAGGCACCCACGCCGCCATTCGCGCCGCCTTTGTCATGGCTCGCCCGGCACCGTTTCCAGCCACTGGCAGCGCTCGGCGACCACCGGCGCCACGTTCTCGTGGCCGATGCCGTGGACGATGAGACCGATGACGCGCTCGTCGTTGTCGTATTCGGTGTGGGCGGCCATCGGGTTGGCGACCTCGCCCAGCCCGAACAGATTCGACAGCGATGCGACATTGAGGATGACGTTGGTAAGGCTGGGGCAGAGCCGGGAATCGATGTGCCGGTCGAGAAAATCCGCCGGAATGGCGTAGCTGAAGAGATCGTTCGGGTCGCTGAAGGCGATCAGCCGCATTTCCCGGAACAGCCGCTCGCCGGCCCGGGGGGCGCCCGGCGCACAAATCTCCTCGATCTGGCCGTGCACCGCCGGTTCCGCCTGCCCCAGCTGCAGAAGCGGCAACTGGTTGGAGAGCATGAAGACCGGAAAGGTCTTCTCCATCAGGATCGCCAGGCGCCTGGAAAGTCCGGGGTCGGCCTTGCCCTGGACAGCGACTTGCTGGAGGGCGTCGGTGGTAACCCGGCTGCCGAGGCTGTGGGTGATGAAGGCGTAATCGTCCTCGAAGCGATCGAGCGTCTCCGGGCTGGCCGGGTCGCAGAAGGCCGACCCGGACTCCGGCAGGGTTTTCCAGGTGTCGCTCATCATCCAGCAGAGGGCCTGACCCACTGATCTTTGGATCTGTTCACGATGCTGACCATAGTACAGCACCACGTCGGGCACCGTGTCGTTGACAAATAGTTTTAAGGTGTTGTTGATGGCCGTCCGGCGGAAGGCGTAGTCCCCCGAATTGTCGAAGGCGATGGTCTGCTTGGCGGCATTGATGATCGGGTCCCAGGTCAGCTCGTAAAAGAGGAGTTCGCGTCCCGTTGCGCTGTTGAAGAAGCGGCTGACCCGCAGGATGCCGAGCCCGTCGGGGTATTTCGGGTGCGACAACGCGATTTCCTTGTACTTCTCCTCCACTTGCGGCAGCGCCAGGGCTCGGGCGAGGTTCTCGGCCAGACGGGTGGCGTAGCCGGGCTGGTGCGAGCCGATGCCGTGCACCATCAGCACCTTGAGCAGCCGCCGAACGGCGATCCCGCGCGCGGCCTCCAGTTCCTGCTGCTGCATGAAGGCTTCCAGGCCGGGAAAGGAACGACCCCGGACGAAACACTTGCGGGGGTCATCCTGCACCTCTCCCTTGTCGTCCATCAAGGCCTCGGTCACCCCCCTGGCGAAGCCGGCGCACCCGGTGACCACTGCCAACAAACCCAATAGCAGCAGACACCTTGACACCTGACCCAACAATACCCTTCTCATGGTGGCCCTCCTTTTTTTTGCCTGCACTTCAGCCGGTGTTCACCCGCCGATTTCCTCATTGACCCAAGCCGACAGCAGCGTGTGGGCCACGGCAAGTACCACCGGCCCGACGAAGATGCCGATCAGGCCGAAAGCGATCAGGCCGCCGACCACGCCGGCAAAGATCAGCAGCAAGGGCAGGTCGGCGCCTCGCTTGATGAGAACGGGCCTCAGAAAATTGTCCATGGTGCCGACCACCAGGCTCCAGAGAAGCAAAAAGGTCCCCCAGCCGGCGCTGCCGTTGTAGTAGAGCCAGACCACCGAGGGCGCCAGCACGAGCAGCGGCCCGATTTGGGCGATGGCCAGCATGAACATCGCGGCCGTCAGGACCGCGGCAAACGGGATGCCGGCGACCGCCAGGCCGACACCGCCCAGGACCGACTGCACCAGGGCGGTCACCACCACCCCGAGGGCGACGCCGCGCAAGGCTTGTCCGGCCAGACGAACCGAATGCTCCCCGCGCGCAGCGGCCAAACGCCTGCCGAAACGCGTGGCAAAGGCTGCCGCCCGCTCCCCCCGGGCGTACAAGAGGGCGGCCAGAATCACGGTGAGCAGAAATTGCAGGACCAGGGCGCCGAAGCCCCCCAGCTCGTTGGCGAACCACCGGATGGCATCACCCGCAAATGGGATGAGCCTTTTGATGAAATCCTGCAGTTCCGCCAGCACGCCCCGCTCCCAGGCCGCGACCAGGTCGGCGCCGAAGAGCGGCAGTCTCCCCAGCCAGGCCGGCGGGGGCGGCAGCTCGAAAGTCGACAGCGACCGCACCCAGGCGACAATCCGGTCGGCGTTCGCCACGATGGTGCCGATGGCCAGCCAGAGCGGCACCACCAGGACGCACAGCAGGATCAGGGTCATCACCGCCACCGCCAGCGAGCGCCGGTTCCAAAGCCGCTTCTGAATGGAGATCATCAGCGGCCATGTCGCCACCACGATCGTCACCGACCAGATCGCGGCCCCCAGGAAGGGTCTTAAGACCCATAGCGAGGCACCGATCAGGGCACCGATGAAAAGCACCGAGAGGACGATGCGGGTGATGTCGGATCGAATCTGGGTCATGCAGCACTCTTTGGCACCCGGTGGCCAGGTTCGGGGGACCGGTCAAAACACTTTCGGCGGCGGCCCTTGGCACCGCCCCGGATCAGGGGTTTTGCGCCGCTCACCCCAGAACGCCTCTTTTGACCTTATGATTTTTTCGCAGCCGCTGGGCATAGGCCACCGCCACGGCGCACGAGGCCAGCCGGGCTTCGGCCGAATCCGCCCGGCTGGTCAGGATAATGGGAACCCGCGCCCCGAGGACGATACCGGCCGAATCGGCGTTGCCCAGATAGGCCAGCTGTTTGGCCAGCATGTTGCCGGCCTCCAGGTCGGGCACCAGCAAGATGTCCGCCTCGCCGGCCACCGGCGAATGGATGCCTTTGATCAGGGCGGCTTCCTTGCTGACGGCGTTGTCGAAGGCCAGCGGGCCGTCCAGCAGTGCCCCTTCGATTTGACCGCGATCGGCCATTTTGCAAAGGGCCGCGGCTTCCACTGTACCGGGAATCTTGGGGTTGACCGTTTCCATTGCCGAGAGAATGGCCACCTTGGGCCGCTGGATGTTCAGCGCGTGGGCCAATTGGATGGCATTTTTGAGGATATGGACCTTGTCCTCCAGGGTCGGGTAGATGTTGATGGCCGCGTCGGTGATGAACAGCGGCCGCGGATAGGTGGGCACATCCATGGCAAACACATGGCTGATCCGCCGCTCGGTGCGCAGCCCGGTGGCCGAGGAGACCACCGCGCCCATCAGCTCGTCGGTGTGCAGGCTACCCTTCATGAGGGCCTCCGCCTCGCCCGATCGGCACAACGCCACCGCCTTGGCCGCCGCGTCATGGCTGTGAATCGCGTCCACCACCCGATAGGGGTTGATGTCGAGCTTGAGGCTCTCGGCCAGGGCGCGGATTTTGGCTTCCGGCCCCACCAGGATCGGGTCGATCAGGTTGGCCCGGGCGGAATCGATGGCACCCTCCAGGGCCTCCTTGCTGCAGGGATGGCAGACGGCGACAGGGATCGGCTCCCAGTCATCGACGTAGTCGATCAGCCTTTTGAAGGCCGTTTTGCGGTGCAGATGCTGAATGGTGTAGGGGGACCCGGCGTCGGCGGGCTTTTTGGTGGGCGCCTTGACCTTGGCAACCCCGGTGATGATGTCCTCGCCGCGCTGATTGACCGCCCGGCAGTCGAACACCACGCTGCCGTCCGCGGCATCCTTGGATCTGACGGTCACGCTGATGATGAGCGTGTCATCCAGTTCGACCACGTTGTGGAACTCGAGATGCTGCGACCGGTAGACCGTGCCCGGCCCCGGCAGGTCGTTGCCCAGCAGGCTCGAGATCAGCGCCCCGCCCCACATGCTGTGGCCGACCAGCTTGTGACGCTCCAAGAGCATCAGCGCATATTCGTCGCTGAAATGGGTCGGGTTCATGTCACCCGACAAAACCCCGAACATATCGATATCCTGCTTGGTCAACATCCGCTCCATGCGAGCGGTGTCACCGATCTGGATTTCATCGAAGGTCTTATTGGTGATCATCAGCGCGAACCTCCTTTGGCAGCCGTTTCGGAATCGACCCCGGCGAAGAGCTTCTCCACCTCCGCGAGGCGCTTTTGCCCCTGGTCACCCAGCGGACCGCCCGCGGTGGCGACCTTGCGCACAACTTTGAGCAGTTGGCGGGCCTCGCTTTCACGGCCTGCGAGCAGCATGGGGAGGGTCTCCAGCGCGCGGCGTTCGTCCAACCGCAGCATGTAATACTGCTCGCGCAAGTCCTGCTTGAATTCGGCCAGGGGTTTTTGCGCACCGTGCTCCGCCCGGATGCGGCGCAGCATCTCAAAGCTCCGTTCATCGGCCGCTTTTTCGGGCATGCGCACGTAGATCAGGGCGCGGATCGCCGCCTCGCGCGGCCCCCCCTGGTCCATTTTGGCTTTCAATTCATCGATCCGGCGTTTGACGAAGGCCTGATGATCGGGGTCCTTGCCGGGGCGCTTGCGGGGCGGGTCGTCCGATGCCCGCAACCCCAGCAGGGCCTGCAGCCAGGACTGGCCGTAGACGCCGAAGAAGACCTGCTCCACCATCATGTCGCGCAGGTCCCCGAAGGCCTTCAGGCCGAGGGTCATCCAGTCGGAGAAGCCCTTTTCCCACTGCCGGAAGGGGTTGTCGTCTGCGGCCGGCTGGCGGTTCTCGCGAACTGTTTCCGCCGCCGAGGCCAGCGGCCGCATGGCCGGGTTGCGGTCGGAGAAAAGCTCGTAACCCAGCCGCAGCGGGTGCGTGCGGCGCAGCGCCTCGGCGCTCTGTTCGGTGGCCAGGGCGCGGATCATGGGCTGCAGCGTGGTGCGGTAGAGGCCGCGGGTCACTTCCGACAACCGGGCCACGGCCGCAAAGCAGCGCTCATCCTCCGGCGTGTTGCCGCCCAAGGCGCGGATGTCCGCCAGGCTGCGGCGCTCGAAACGGGAGATGTGACCGCCAGCGGCCAGCTCAACATTGGCGGCATCGGGGGTTTTCTCCTGAAAGACGGCTTCGTAGAGCCCCGGCGGCAGGCAATCGATGAGATCGATATTTTCGGCGAACTCCTGATGCTCCTTTTTGGCGACGCTGCCCGAGACGAAGATCCCCAGGTGCCCGATGGTCTCGTGCACCGCGTAGACAATCGTCTGACCGTCGGCCAGGATGTCCTCGTCGCTGTCGTAAAGATCCAGAATCCAGCCGAGGGCCTGCTGGGGCGGGGTGATGTCATCCCCCTTGGAGCACAGACACACGATCGGCGAGCGGATCTCTCTGAAATCCAGCCGCACGCCGTCGGCGGTCACAAGTTCGGCGCTGCTGAGCTTGTTGCCGACAAAGAGGTTGTCGACGATATACTGCATCTCTTCGCCGGTCAAGATCACGTGCCCACCCCACCAGCGCTCGAAGCCCAGATAGCGGGGCCCCTCCGTGTCGATTTTGGCGTACAGGTTGTATTGCTTGCTCCAGAGGGTGTTGGCCGGGTTGAGATTCTCGAAGTTCTGCACCAGCCAGGCGCCGTCGAATTTCCCGTGCCCCAGGTCGCTCATCAGGGACGTCAGCCAGCTTCCCCCCAGCAGGCCGCCGGTATACCGCATGGGGTTGACCCCGCGCACCCCCGCCCAGTAGGACATCGGCGATCCGGCCACGATGATCGGGCCGCAGAGCTCCGGGCGCTTGGCCGCCAGCATCATCAGCGCCCAGCCCGCTTGACAGTTGCCGATCGCCACCGGTTTGCCCTCTGCCGCGGCGTGCAGCGCCGCCACCCGTTCCATGAAGACCGCCCAGGCCTCGACCACGGCCTCGATGGTCTGTCCCGCTTCGGGCACCGGCGTAAAACCGATAAAATAACAGGCATGTCCCGCCCGCAGGGCTTCGCCGATCTCGCTTTCGGCCTTGAAGCCGCCGATGCCCGGGCCGTGGCCCGCGCGCGGGTCGATGACCACGAAGGGCCGCTTGCGGTCGTCGATGACGACCCCCTCGGGCGGTTCGATTTTGACGATGCCGTAGTTCACGGGGCGAGGCAAGTTCCGGCCGTCCAGGATCAGTTGATGGTTGAACTGCAGCACGTGGGGGACCTTCTCCGCCATGTGCTCCAGGTATTGATTGCCGCGCTGTCGCATCATGTCCCAGAACAGCACCGTCCGCTGCCCGGCGTCGACCAGATAGTCCATCAGGTCCATGGGGCCGAGAATTGGGTTGATTTTCGTCTTATCTTTCATGTCAATCTCCTAGATCCTGTCAACCGCGGAAAACGGATCGAATTCAGGGCCGCGGTAAGAAATAATTCCAGATTATGGTGAAGCGCCGGCGCGCGGCTTAGGCCATGATGCTGGCACCGCCGTCGACATAAATCGTCTGGCCGGTGAGCCGCCGGGCGAAAGGCGTCGCCAGGAAGGCGCAGGTGAACCCCACGTCCATGATGTCCACCAGCTCGCCCACCGGCGCGCGCTCGACGGCGTCGTTAAGCATCCGATCGAAGTCCTTGAGCCCCGAGGCGGCCCGCGTCTTGAGCGGCCCCGGCGAAATCGCGTGCACTCGGATCTTCCGGGGTCCGAGCTCGTGGGCCAGGTAGCGGCAAGACGCCTCCAGGGCCGCCTTGACCGGCCCCATCAGGTTGTAGTTGGGTACCACCTTCTGCGCCCCGTGGTAGCTCATGGCGAAGAGCGTCCCGCCGTCCTTCATCAGCGGCGCTGCCAGGAGCGCCATGCGGATGAACGAGTGGCAGGAGATGTCCATGGCCACCGAGAATCCGTTGGCGGAGCAGTTCAGCAGTCCGCCCTGGAGGTCCTCCTTGGGGGCGAAGGCGATGGAGTGCACGAGGATGTCCAGACGCCCCCACTCCCGGGCGATGCGATCGAAGACGGCTTCCAGCTCACCGGGCGTGGCCACATCCATCGGCATGAATATCGCCGCCTCCAGCTCCTGCGCCAGGGGCGCGACATGCGGTTTGGCTTTCTCGTTGAGATAGGTGATCGCCAACTCGGCCCCCAACTCGCGGAAGGCCCTGGCGCAACCGTAGGCGATCGAGTGTTCGTTGGCGATCCCGATCACCAGCGCCTTTTTGTCCTTGAGAACCGGTCGCGGCTCGTCTGTTTTCATGTGAATTCTCCTATGTTGTTTCAAGCAGGCGCCGGGTGTGGCGCGCGATCATCAATTCTTCGTTGGTCGGTATGACCCACACCGCGACCCGGCTTGCGCCACTGCCGATGCACCCCCGGCCGCCGGCGTTGGCCGCTTCGTCGATCGCGACCCCCAGCCATGCGGCGTCCCGGCAGACGCGGCTGCGGATGACCGGGGCGTTCTCGCCGATGCCGCCGGTGAAGACGATGGCATCCAGAC
This sequence comes from Desulfobacterales bacterium, assembly GCA_049284575.1. Taxonomy (GTDB): domain Bacteria; phylum Desulfobacterota; class Desulfobacteria; order Desulfobacterales; family JAABRJ01; genus JAABRJ01. Next base: position 2,878 of record JBAPYE010000274.1, on the reverse strand, counting down.
CGCCCAACGCCGCCGCCAGAGAGCCGAGTTCCCGGCGGATGCGGTAGATGAAAAGGTCCACAGCCAGCTTGGCCGACGGCTCCTCGCTCGCCAGCAGCGTGCGCATGTCGCTGGAAATGCCGGAAACGCCGAGCAGACCGGACTGGGTGTAGAGGAGCTTTTCGATTGCAGCGGCGTCCATGCCCCGCTGCTGCATCAGATAAAGGATCACGCCCGGATCGAGGGCACCGCTGCGCGTGCCCATGGGCAGCCCCTCCACTGCGGTAAACCCCATGGTGCTGGCGATGCTGCGTCCGGCGTCCATGGCGCACATGCTCGCGCCGTTGCCCAAGTGAAGCACGACGACTTTCCCTTTGGCGGCCTCCGGCGCAAGCTGCGGCAAGGTGGCGCCAATGTACTCGTAGGACAACCCGTGGAACCCGTAGCGCAGGATCCCCGCCTCCCATAACGCTAACGGCAGCGCGAACATCTGGGCCACCCGGGGCTGATGGCGGTGAAAGGCGGTGTCGAAGCAGGCCACCTGAGGCAGATCGGGAGCACGTTCCAGCGCGCGGCGAATCGGCACGAGATTGTGGGGCTGATGCAGAGGGGCCAGCGGAACGAAGGTCTCCAGGACCTTGAGGACCTCCGCATCCACCCGAACCGGTTGGGTATAGGCCAGTCCGCCGTGCACCACCCGGTGCCCGATGCCGATCAAGCGGTCGTCTGCAAGCTCCGCGCGCAGATGGGCGACCAGATGGTCCAGCGCTCCGTCATGGCCCAGCGCGACGCCTTCGGGCCATGACTTCTCGGCTTTCAGGCTGCCGTCGGCCGCCTTGGAAACGAAGCGCGCGGTTGTGTAAAGCCCTTCGACCTGCCCCCGGATGTCGGGCTCAAGCGCCCCATCCTTTTCCAGAAACAGTGAAAACTTGATGCTCGACGACCCCGCGTTGAGCACCACAATGGCGTTGGCCATGGCGATCTCCTTTCACCACCATCGACGGTGGGCCGTGCCTGTCGCAGCGGGTATCGGTGCTCAGGCGCCACCCTCCGCCAGCGACAGCGTGACATGCAGGGTTCCCCCCTCGTACGCCTTTGTCATGGGCAGCCCGCTGCGTTCAAAGACGGTGAGCATGGCCTTGTTTTCCGAGAGCACCTCCGCCTCGAAGCGGGAAATCCCCTTTTCCCGGCCGATGCCGACCAGGTGCCGCAGCAGGCGGCTGGCGAGCCCCTGACCGCCATAATCCTCCTCGACGGCGAAGGCCACCTCGGCGCTGGGCTGGGGGCGTGCGTCACCGAAGCTGACATACCTTCCCGAGCCGATAATCACCTCGCCGTCCCCTTCCCCCACCGTAGCCACCAGCGCGACCACCTTTTCGAAATCCACCTCGGTGGCGGCCTCGAGCTCGGCCTCGGTTAGGGTTTTCTTGTGATGAAAGAAGCGGGTATAGACCGATTCGGCCTCCAGGTTGTGGAAGGCTTCGGCCAGCCTGTCCTTGTCGTCGGCGCCGATGGCCCTGATTCTGACCGGGGTGCCGTTCTTGAGCGTCTCGATTTCGTTGTATTTTGCTGCGTCCTGCATGTCGGATACCCCTGTGAGGCGGGCCGGTCGGATGCCGACCCGCTTGTGACGTCAATGATCATGGATAAATAGCGCAAGGGACAGGCAGCGCCTACTTTATCGTGTAGCCTTTCCCTTCCATGCAGGCCCCAAAAGCCCGATAGAAGGTGTTGCGCGCTTCATCGGTAACCGCCTGCTGCTGCTGGGAGGCCTGCTGCTGCTGTTGCGTCTGCTGTCTTCTGCCCTGGCGGGTCTTCATTCCGCTCGAGAAAGGCCGGGTGGTATGGGCCGAAATCCGCCGTGCTCAGAATCCCGGGGGCGGCGCCCCGACGATGTAGACGACGCTGCTGCCCTGGTAGCCGCGCTGGTACCAGGTGCTGCCGCACTGGTAGTAGGTAACCCCGTTAGCGACCACCGCCGTGCCAGTGCAGGGAAGCGTCGTCACGGGCGTCACGTAGGTGGGTTGCGACGCCGCGGTCGCGACCGCCCCGGCGGTGGCGCCGACGGCTGCCCCGACGACAAAGGCCGCGGCGACATCGTCATCGTCATGCCAGTGGTTGTCCCAATCCCCGCCATGGTATTCGTCCTCGTAGAAGTCCTGCCGGTCCTCGCGGCTGTCATCCGCGTGATCCTGCCAGTCCTCCCGGTTCTGGTCCTGATGTTCCTGCCTGTCCTCGCGGGACTCGCCGCTGTAGTCCTCCCGGCTCCCCTGCCGTTCACCGGCGGTCTCCTGGCGCTGCCCCTGCCGTTGAGAGGCACTTTCCTGCCGGCTGCCTTGCTGCGTTGACCGTTGGGAGGTTCCCGCCTGGCGAGTCGATGGCTGCGCCGAGCGCTGGACCGTTCCCGTTTGGCGGGTCGATGGTTGCGCCGAACGATGTGAGGCGGAGCGGGACGAGAAGCTGCCACCGCTGGCGGCGCTGCTGCGCGAGAAACCGCCTCCGCCGCCACGGCCGCCACCACCACCGCCACGTCCGCCACCACGGGCTTCAGCCATGCCGGCCAGGGTGGTCACGAGCAGGAACATGGCTCCGATAAAAAGTGCGGCCGCTGGAGACTTGAGCGTCATTGTTGACCTCCTTTCTGCATGGGCGGGGAACCCTGCTGGCGAACAGGGGCGAGGAGCGGGATCTGCTCCGCTCCCGCCGGCGGCGTGAATGCAAAACTGTCGGCGGCCAGCTTGGGCGACAGGTCCCAATCGGACAAGTCGGCCCGGAACTGCGGCCGGCCCGGCGCATTCTTGTAAGTCAGGACGACCCTGCGCGGCAGCGGCTGATCACCCTGGGTGATCCATACCTGCAAATCGACCTCCGCGGAGCGGACCGCCAGGTGGTCGGTGGG
>JBAPYE010000273.1:0-1575 GCA_049284575.1 Desulfobacterales bacterium | reverse complement strand
AGGTCGACGAGCCGTTCAAAGACGGCGGCCGCGGTGCCGGCTGAAGGTGGACAAGCCGGATGGCGCCGGCACCGGCCGCTCGCCGGGTCGTGGCCGGTGATTTTCACTCAAAGCCGTTTCAGAATTGACCTCCCGGCTGTCCCCAACGCAGTCGATTAAACCCCTTTGGGCGTTCCGTTGCGGGGAAGATACCCTTGTTCGGTCGATAGACCCAAGAGGTCCGCATGCGTCCCCCCTACCCTTTCTAACCGACCCGGGGCCAGAGGCGCCGGAGGTGGGTGATGGCGTCTTCCTTGCCCTTGGCTTCGACTTCGATCCAGGGCACGGTCTCGAACGCGCTGGGCCAGGTGTCCACCAGGCGGCTGTGGCGGGCGTCGGCGAGGCCGCCGGCGCCGTTTGACAGGTGCACGATCTGCCAGGCGGGATCGGGCCAGGTCTGCCGGGCCCGTTCCACGAATTCGCGGACGCTCGGGTGCTCGAAGCCCTCCAGTTTCTCCTTGAGCACGTGGTGGTGCGCGTCGAAGACCATCGGCACGCCGGCCCGGCTGCAGATTTCCAGCACCTCGGCGGCGGAGTAGGCCCGCTCGTCGTTTTCCAGTGTCAGGCGGGAGCGGATCCCGTCGGGCAGACCGCCGATGACCTAGACCAGGGCGCCGGCCCGGCCGGACTTGCCGCCGTGGAGAGTGAGGGCCGACCAACTCGACCGGGGCAGGGCCAGCAAATCGAAGACCCGCGCGTGGCGGCGCATGATATGGATGCTCGTGTCGACGACGCGGCGCTTCTCGGAGCTGAGCACGACAAACTGGTCGGGGTGGGCCACCACCCGGATGCCCAAGCGGCCGGCCATGGGACCGATTTCACCCAGCCGGTCGGCCATCGCCTCCAACACGGCGGTGCCGACCGGTTCATCGCAAAGGGGAAAGAGGTTGGAGGTGACCCGGTACAGGCGGATCCTTGCGCGGTCGCAGTATTCCAGCGCCCCGCGCAGGACCTCGAGGTTGTTCCGGTACAAAGCCGTGAGGGCCTGGCGCTGCTCGGCCCCGGTTCGGGCCGCAGCCCCTTCCCGGGTCATGCCGGTCCCGCCGGCGCTGGACAGGCGGGAAAATCGCATTATTCTCAATGTCAGTGCGTCTCTGATCAACCCTTAATATTGAGGTGTCGCCATGGTACGAAACCCACCTGAAAATATGCCGCGCATCGTGCCCTACCTGGAAGGCCACATGTGGACCTTCGGCCAGCACGTCAAGGACATACCGCCCGACCAGATGCACCCGCCGGAGTCCTGGGGAGAGTAGTCGGAAGAGTGGATCGCCGGGGGGAAACGGTGCGTGCAACGCGCGCGCTCACGGTCGCCCGTTTTTCTCCTTTACGCGGATGCCGGCGGCCGCGGCGATCTTTTGGACCAGCGGCCCCTCCCGGCGCCAGGCCCGGCAGGTGTCGATCAGGTAGTGCTCCAAGTGCTCACCCGATATTTTGCGGCGTTCCGGTTTGCGGTCGTTGTGCACCCAGTAGCCCTGCAGGGCGGCCGGCGCCATAGCCAGCAGCAAGGTCGTCAGGTGGATGCAACCGCTGCGG
>JBAPYE010000272.1:0-2373 GCA_049284575.1 Desulfobacterales bacterium | reverse complement strand
CCTTGAGCCCTTCAACCCCGGCGGGGACTACCTGCTGATTTTCAACCTGGGCAACCGGAAGGGTGTCCTGCACAAGCGCTGGCTGACCTTCGGCGGGCGCCCGGCCTTTATCGTCAAGGATGTGATCGACCGGCGTTTCATGAGAAAATTTCAGGCCATTGAATGACGGGCGGGGCGAAAGCGCCTGAAATTCAGTTCGCTTTTTCCCTCAATCCAGACAGTTCCGTAAAATGGCCAATTTCAAGGCGCGCAAATCTCGATGAGTGAGGCGTACTACTGTACGCCGCAGCGACTTCGAGATGCGGCGCAACGCGGAAATTGGCCATTTTGCGGAACTGTCAATCATAGCTTGCGCGAATGCGCTCATCCGCCATGGTTGGCGCCACAAGCGGCTGCCACCCGGGGGTCTTCCACGTCCCTAAATGGGTGTGCATGTCCAGGTATTTTTTCGGTATCGGGTGCGTACCGACGACGACTTGGACGGCAAAGCGCTTTTCCAGAAACGCTTTGAACGTTTCGATGTGAGGGCAGGGGGGATAGCCAACGACCAGCCCGGTGGCGAGATGGATTGCCGTGGCCCCGTTTTTGACCATTTCCTCGCCGGCATACTCGACGTTGCCGCCGGGGCAGCCGTCGCAGGTGGTAAACCCCACCAGTTCCACATCCGTGTCGCTGTATATGCTGAAAGCCCCTTCCTTGTTGCGCATGGCGCGCAGGCATTTCCCCCCCGCACAGCGGCGGTAGCGGTCACAGATAATGATGCCGATTTTGGTCTTGGACGACATGGCATCTCCTTTCAATCGTCTCGAGTGTGGAAAAAAAGTCATCCCGCGGTGGCGTGCCGGGCGGGGTTTGCTCAGCGGGCCATGGTGCTTTTGGCGGTTCGTTCGGAGCCGGCACGGCGGCCGGAAACTCTCTTCAGGCCGGCAGGCTTCATCACCAGGTCTCCGGTGTTTTCAGGCCAGTTTTTTGCCGGCGCCCGGGCCCGGCGCCACCCCGTAGATTTCCGCGATCTGGAGGATGACGGCGCCCTTGGACTTCAGCGGAAAGCCCACCTTGTGGCTCAGCTTTTCGATCCAGCGGGCGGTCTCCTCGTAGCGTTGGCCGCTGGTTTCGATGGTGACGCTGCCTTTGAGCTGGTAGCCTTCATGGCCTTCCCAGAAGGTGACGGTAACCTGAGGGTTGGCCTTCAGATTGGCCAGGGTCTTGTTGAAGAACTGGTCGGAGATGAGAATCGTTTCGTCATCGATAATTTTTTTGGCGCCCACCGGCACGGCGTTTGGGATGCCGTCCGGGGTGGCCGTCGCCAGCACCACCGCCGGAACCTTTATAAAGAGTTCCTTCATGCGCTCCGTCATTTTGGCCATGTTCAAAACCTCCTTGTCTGACGTGATTTTCTGAAATGTCAGGGCCCTTCGTTTGCGTGCGCTATCGTCGACTTGTGTACGCCGGTTTGGGGCGGTTTGCAAGCTACGGGAGAAAAAAATGACGGCATGGATGCAAGGGGGGGCGAAGGGGTTGTTGCGGCAGGCGTATGCCAAACGGGGAATTATTTTTTGTCCAGGCCCTTAAGCACCGCTTCCAAGGTCGGGCGGGGAACCCGGATGTTGTGGTCCGCTTTCAGGCGCGCGGCCAAATCGGGCAGGTTCGTGGGCCGATCCTGCATACGGGCGATAAACCCGCTGAGATCTTCCACAACCGCCCAAGGATAGATGATCCAGCGCCATGTGACGACCCGCTGGGCAAAGAAATCAGGTGTGTAGGTGGAAACGATCTTGTGGTGCAACACCGCTGTTTTGATTGCGGCCGGCTGAAAGCGCTCCCGGATGTGGGCCAGGGCCACCTGGAAGGTGTCGCCGCTGTCGCTGACGTCATCGACCACCAGCACCCGCATGGCGGTTACATTCTCGCTTAGCGGGTATTTGACCCGGGCCTCGGGTTGCCTGTCGGCCCCGCGGGCGTAGTGCTCGATTTTCATGCTGGTGAGCGCCATCATGTCCAGGTAGTCCGCCATGATGCGGGCGGGCACGTAGCCCCCGCGCCCGATGGCGACGATGATGTCAGGCGTGTAGCCTGCATCCCGGATTTTCAGCGCCAGCAAGCGGGACAACGCGTAAACGCGGTTCCAGGTGATCAGTTCGCATCGCATTGGGGCGCTTGCCATGGGCAACCTGGTGGAAAGGGGCGACCAACGAGGGGTCGTGTTGGTCAAACCCCCAATACCCCGATGCCTTCAGAAAGCGATTGGGATATTTGGGGGCTTAAATTCCACTCGATTTCAAGCAGTTGCAAATGTAACCGAATTCCGGCCGGTGACTACCGCAAGCCGCCCCTTTATTTCGTAGCGGGTTTGCGATTAATTGGCCGTGACGC
>JBAPYE010000271.1:0-15438 GCA_049284575.1 Desulfobacterales bacterium | reverse complement strand
TAAAGCAGCGGGAAGGGTCATAATCTGCAAGTTTTCTTTACTTTCTATATCTTTCCCGTCCGGCAATTTCAGGCGAGCGTCCAGTATGGAGGTTTCATAAAGGAGAGATATTGGTTTATTACCTCCTTTTGGGGTGCGGACAAGTAGCTGTCCGGGGACATTCCAGTTTCCGCTGTGAATGCTCACTGATTGTTCAGGGGATAGGCACCACTGATTACCAAACCTTGATTTAAGGTAATCGGCACAAAATCCCCAAAATGAGGCATACCATGCCGTACTTTCCCCGGTTGGCTCTTCGGGGCGGGTCAGAATATACCATCCTTTCATCACTTCTTTGATGAACCCGTTCTTGAGGAGACGTTCCCGGTGCGTGCGTGTCATGTTTTTTGTATGAATCGCTGCCGTGCCTTCGTCCTGCAGCTTTTTCAGAACAGCGAGAGATTCTGAAAGCTTATCTTGTGGTGTTGCCATTTTTGGACCTTTATTATATCGATATATACGTGTCTGGTTATTTCAGGTTATTATGTTCTATCGTTTTTAGGTTATTGTGTCAAATTATTTTTAGGCTATCAAGTTACGCTATTTTTAGGTTTTTCAGCTTTGAGATGTTTAGGTTCTTGCTTTGCAGTTATGAGAGGTTGATGCCGTTGGTTGACAGTCCCCGCTACCATCGCACAATCCAGGGTCTGGGGAAAATCTTCGGGCCCTTTTCTTTTGACGCGAAAGTAATCCCCGGCAGACGTTTGAAGCGTTAATGGATGCCGCTTTGAAAGCCAGTTTTCCCTTGACAGATCGTTTTTTTTTACCTTTATATGACTGTCCGGCTGCGACCGGGCGCACCACTTGACCACCGTGCCATCGGAAAAACGATAGGGGAGAGGATGAGTGAGATAAGCATCTGGGTCAATGATCGTGAAGTCACGGCCCGTTCGGGCCAGACCATCCTGCAGGCGGCCGACGAAGCGGGGATTGTCATTCCCCGCCTCTGCTATCATCCTGCATTGGCGTCGAGCGGCTCGTGCCGGTTGTGCGCCGTCGAAATCGACGGCTACCGGGGACTGCCCGCGGCCTGTGCGACCCCCGTCGAGGAGGGGATGCGCATCCGGACGGCCACGGAGAAGCTGGTGGAGTTTCGCCGGGAGATGTTGCGGCTGATTCTGCAGGACCATCCCCGGGAGTGTTTGGGCTGCCCGCGCAACGGGACCTGCGAACTGCAACAGCTGGTGGCCGTCGTGGGCATCGACTTCCCCTATCTGGCCCCTTCGGGGAGCCCCCGGCAGGTGCTGCCGGCCGGGGCGTATTTCGAGCGCGATTACGGTCTGTGCGTGCGCTGCGGCCGGTGCGTGCGGATCTGCCATGAGGTCCGCGGGGCCAAAGCCATCGTATTCCGGGAGGCGCAAGGCCGGCAGGAAGTGAGCACGCCCTTTGGCAGAGACTTGCCGGCCGCGGGCTGTCAGTTCTGCGGGGCCTGTGTGGACGTCTGCCCGGTGGGGGCCCTGCGCGAACGCGAAGATGGCACCCAGGGACAGGCCCGGCACGAAATCACGGAGGTCTGCGAAAAACTGAGCGATCTCGTCATGACCCTGTATCGCCGGGAAATCGAGCCCCAGTGGGTGTCCTCCCTGTGCCCGCTGTGCGGCGCGGGCTGCCGGATGATGTTTAAGATGAGCGCGGACGGGGGCATTCTCGAGGTCAAACCGCACCCCCAGGGGCCCGCCAACCACGGGCAGGCCTGCGTACAGGGGCGCTTCCTGCTGAAGGGCTATTTGCAGCACGGCGGCCGGTTGCAGGCGCCCCTGGTGCGGGGCGGCGACGGGTATGCGCCGGCCCCGTGGCCGGAGGCCCTGGACCGGGCGGCTGAAAAGCTTCGCGCTTTCGGGCCCGGGGAAGTGGCGGTCCTCTCCGACGGCCGGGCGACCAACGAGGAGCTCTACCTGCTGCAGAAATTCTCCCGCAAGATCCTGAAAACAAACGTGATTTGCTGTCTGGGGCCTGCAGGTCACCTGCAGGCCGCCGAGGCGTTGCGACGGAACCTGGGAGTCGCGGCGGCCACCACCAGCGTCGATGCGCTCAGGCAGGCGCCGGCCGTGCTGGCGGTGGGGGTCAACCCCGCCGCCACCCACCCCATTGCGGGCACGGCCCTGCGCGACGGCGTGTTGCAGGGAGCCAAACTCGTTGTGATCGACCCCTGCCGGGTGAGTATCGCCAAATACGGCGACATGCATCTGCAGCCCTACCCCGGCACCGAAAAGATTCTTTTGCGCGGGTTGCTGCGGGTGCTGCTGGACGAGAAGCGCGAGACCCCCGAATTCGCCGCGGCCTACCCAGCCGAACTCGAGGATCTGAAAACGCGTCTCGCGCCCTATGACCTGGAAGAAGTGGCGCGCAGCACGGGAGTCTCCCAGGAAATGGTGGTGGACGCCGCCTGCATCCTGGGAGAGGCGGCCGATGTGAGCATCCTCTATGGTTTGGGGGTGGCCGAGGCGCCGGATGCGGGCGAGATTGTGGACGCGCTGGTCGCCCTAGCCCACATCACGGGTAGTCTGGGTACGCCCGGCGGCGGCATCATGCCCCTTTACGGCGGCGGAAATCTTCAGGGGGCTTGGGACATGGGGATGGTCGCGCACCTGCTGCCCGGCCAGGTGAGCAACCCCGAATGCCCGGAACCCCTCGATGTCCCGGCGGCCATCCGCTCCGGAAGCGTTCGGGCGGCGGTGGTGGTCCTGGAGAACCTCGAAGGGGCCCCGATGGCGGCGTTGCAGGCCGATCTGGCGCAGCTGGATTTCGTCCTGGCCCTGGACGTGCGCAACCCCGGGCTGAACGCCGACGTCGTGCTGCCCATGGCCACGGTCCCCGAGAAGGGCGGGACCTTGACCAGCGGCGACCGCCGGGTTCAGACGGCCGAGGCCGTCCTGCGGCCGCCGGGAGAGGCGCGCACGCTCATCGACGTCCTGGGCGAGTTGGCAACCCGGCTGGGGGGCGAGGGCTTTGCGTTCAATGACCCCGAAGCGGTGCTGGCGGAAATCCGGGAGCAGGTCCCCGCGTACGCCGGCATTCGCCCGGGCGCCAGGTCGGTGCAGTGGCCGTGTCCCGATGAGACCCATGCGGGGACCCCCGCACTGTTCGGCGATGCGCTGCCGCCGTGGCAAGCGCCTGTTTTCGACCCGCCGCCGCCTGCCGGGGAAATCGTGGACGAAGAGTTTTCCTTTGCCCTGGTGGCCACGGAAAGGCTGGCGCCGTCTTTCAGCGGGCCGCTTTTGGCCGACGAAACTTTAGCGGCGGTGCGTCATGAGGGCAAGTTCGAGATGAACCCGGCCGACGGCTTCGGCATGGGCCTGCGGGAAGGTGAAACCATTTGCGTGACGACCCGCAGCGCCCTGTGGGAGGGGCCGCTGGCCATGAACGAGCTGCTGCCTCCGGGGATGGTCGCCATTCCCGGCGCGGTCATGGCAGAACAACTCCCCGGCGGGCAGTGCGCGGACGGCGCGGTGTGTGCCGCCAAGGTCGAGAAAAAGGTCGCGTAGCCTTAGCGGCAGGGACCTTTTCAACCGGGACAAACAATTGAGGTGGCAGGATGTTTTCTATCGTCGAACACGAAACACTGGCGCCCCGGGTGCATCGCATGAGCGTCAAGGCCCCGATGATCGCCGAGAAGTGCAAACCGGGGCAGTTTGTGATCCTCATCGTCGATGAGCGCGGCGAGCGGGTGCCGTTCACCGTCAGCGGCTGGGACCGGGAAGCGGGAACCGTGGAGTTCGTTTACGTGGAGGTCGGCGATACCACGCGCCAGATGGGGGCCCTGGCAGTGGGCGACAGCCTGGCGCACTTCGTCGGGCCGCTGGGTTTGCCGGCTGAAATCGGCCACTACGGCCACGTCCTGACGGTGGTCAGCGGCTACGGGGTTTCGGCCATCGTCCCGATCCTCAAAGCCCTCAAGGAACACGACAACCGCATCACCACCATTTTACAGGCCCCCGACCCCCAGACCGCCTTTGGCCGCGAGGCTCTAAAGGCGGTGAGCGACCGCCTGATCCTGGCGGCGGGCACCCAGGGCGAAAACGCCGCCACCAGCGCCACCCTGCCCATCCGCCGGCTGCTGGCCGATCACCCCCAAAAGCCCGTCGACCGCGTGGTTTTGATGTGTTCCATCTGCCTGATGCGCGTGGTCAGCGAAATGACCCGGCCCTACAAGATCAAGACCATGGTCCATTTGACGCCCCTGATGGTGGACGGCACGGGCATGTGCGGCGCCTGCCGCTTGACGGTGGGGGGCACCAACCGCTTCGCCTGCGTCCACGGGCCAGAATTCGACGGCCACGCCGTGCAGGGCTGGGATGTGCTCATGGCCCGCCGCTGCACCTACGCCGACGACAGCCTGTTGCAGCAGGGGTTCCAGTGCCGCGGCTGTTCCCAATGGTGATGCCGCCTCGACGGCGGCGCCGAAGGTGAAGGACGGCCGGTGGACGGCGGTTTCGCGCCCCCTGCGTTCACACATTGCGCCGGCCGCGTCGGCCTTCTTTTTCCACACGAGGAGTTGAATTCATGAGTGAATCCAAAAAATCCCCGGCTTCGGGCGGAAATGGGGAAGACACCGGCAAGACCCCCCAGGCCCAGCCGGAAAAGCAGGCCAAGCGTGCCAAGCCGAAACTCAATTTAAACCGCCTCGAGATGCCCAAGCAGGCGCCGGAGGTGCGCCGCCACAATTTCGACGAGGTGGCTACCGGCTACACCTACGAAATGGCCATGGAGGAGGCGCGCCGCTGCATCCAGTGCAAAAAACGCAACTGCCAGGCGGGATGCCCGGTGGGGATCGACATCCCGGACTTTATCAAACAGCTCCAGGAAAATGACATCGAGGCCGCCTCCCAGGTGCTCAAACGCAAGACCTCGCTGCCGGGCATCTGCGGCCGGGTCTGCCCCCAGGAGCTTCAGTGTGAATTGGCCTGCACCCTCAACAAGAAAGGCGCCCCCATCGCCATCGGCCGCCTGGAGCGCTACATCGCCGACTGGGAGCGGATTGAAGGCGCCACAGCCATACCGGAAATCGCCGCCGCCACCGGCAAGAAGGTGGCCGTGGTGGGCACCGGGCCCTCGGGCCTGACGGTGGCGGCGGACCTGGCGGTCTGGGGCCACCAGGTGACCATGTTCGAAGCCCTGCACGTCGCCGGCGGCGTGCTGATGTACGGCATCCCGGAGTTCCGGCTGCCCAAGGACGTCGTTCAGCGCGAGGTGGCCTATGTCGAGTCGCTGGGCGTCGAGATCCACCTGGACACCGTGATCGGCATCAACTACAGCCTGGACGAACTGTTAAACGGCGTCTACGACGCGGTCTATCTGGCCACCGGTGCGGGGCTGCCCATGTTCCTGGGGGTGCCCGGTGAAAACCTCAACATGGTCTACTCGGCCAACGAGCTCTTGACCCGCACCAACCTCATGAAAGGCTACCTGCACCCGCAGTACGCCACCCCCATCAAGATCGGCAAACGGGTGGCGGTTATCGGCGGCGGCAATGTGGCCATGGATGCCGCCCGCTGTTCCGTGCGTCTGGGCGCCCAGGAGGTCAACGTCATCTACCGCCGCACCCGGGCGGAGATGCCCGCCCGCCTGGAGGAGGTCGAAAACGCCGAGGAGGAGGGCATCCATTTCCACTTCCTGTGCGCGCCCATCGCCTTCATCAGCGACGGGCGCAGCAACGTGGCCGCCATGGAGCTGATCCGGATGCAATTGGGCGAACCCGACGCCAGCGGACGCCGCCGCCCGGTCCCGATTCCCGGCAGCGAGTACACCATGGAAATCGACACCGTCGCCGTCTCCCTGGGGACCTCGCCCAACCCCCTGATCGCCTCCACCACCCCGGACCTCGAAACCTCGCGGTGGGGCACGGTGGTGGTGGACGAACTCGGCAAAACCTCCAAGGCCCGGGTCTGGGCCGGCGGCGACATCGTTTCCGGCGGTGCGACGGTCATCAGCGCCATGGGCGAAGGGCGTCTGGCGGCAGTGGCGATGCACCGCTACCTGACCGAGTGATATCTCGCGCCGGCAGAGAGTGCCGGAGGAGATCAGACGCCATGCGCGCCTCGATCGCCGGAAAGTTTTGCCAACGGGAGGGTTGCAGAAAAAGGTCGTTGTCCCTTTCTCATCGAGGATATCCGTTATGATTGAAACCGTTTTGCTCTATCTCGCCCTCGCCGTTTTCATTGCCGGCAGCGGTTACCGCATCTCCGCTTGGTTTCGCGGCGACATCCGCAGCGACACGCCGCCGGCCTCCCCCGGGGCACGCCTCGGCGCGGCCCTCAAGGGCATCGCGGCCACGGTCTTCAGCCCCAAGCTCTTCACCCTGATCCGCGTTTTCGTGATGGACGGCCTGCTGCAGGTCCGACTGCTCAAACGAAGCCCCTACCGCTGGGTGATGCACATCTGCATTTACGGCGGGTTCATGATCCTGCTGCTCTTCCATGCCCTGGAGGGCCTGATCACCGCCAAGCTTTTCAGCAATTACCAGTCCACGGCCAACCCGTGGATGTTCATCCGCGATTTTGCCGGGCTGCTGGTCATCGTGGGGGTGGTGATGGCGGTCAGGAGGCGCTTTTTCGCCGCTGCCCCCCGCCCCCTGAGCGCCAAGGCCGACACGGTTTTGATCGTTATTCTAGCGGTGGTCATGCTTTCGGGGATCGTGCTCAATGCCAGCAAAATCACCTCCCACACCAGTTATCTGGACATGGTGGACGTCTATGCGGCGACCTTCGACGAGGAGGAGCTGAACGCCCTGGAGGCCTACTGGGTGGATCAGTATTACGTGGTCTCGCCCAACATGACCGGCCCCTTCGCGCCTGAAACACTGGAGGCCGGCGAGACGCTCCACGAGATGGCCTGCGCCGAGTGCCACGCCAAGCCCAACTGGGCGTTCACCAGCTTCGCCGTCGCCAAGGCCGGCAAGCGCTTCGCGCTGCGGCTGGACCAGTTGAATTTTCCGGGTCTGATGTGGTGGCTGCACTACCTGGCTTGCATGCTGGGCTTAGCCTACGTGCCGTTCAGCAAGATGTTCCATTTTTTCACCACCCCGCTTAGCCTCATGACCAATGCCGTCATGGACAAGGACAGCGCGGCCCCGGCCAACCTGGCCACCAAGCAGATGATGGAGCTGGACGCCTGCATGCACTGCGGCGCGTGCAGCCTGGCGTGCTCGGTGGGCGTCACGGTGGCTGCGGTGCCCAACACCCTCATCTTGCCCTCCGAGAAGATCCCGGCCATCCGGGAGCTTGCGGCCGGCAAGCCTTTAACCCCCGATCGGGTGCGGCTGCTGCAGCAGGGCCTGCACCTCTGCACCAACTGCAACCACTGCACCGAGGCCTGCCCGGCGGGGATTCAGTTGACCGACCTGTGGGCGGCGGTCAAGGAGACCATTCTCCGGAAAGGGGTGCCGGAGTTCCTCCTGCTCTCGCCGCTCTCGGTGCACCGCGGGGTTACCGCCGGCGAGACACTGGGTGCGGACCGCTACCGCGAACCCTTGGAGACGGCATTGGGGGCCGCCGGCGGCGGGCGGCTGGCCGAATTTCGGCAGGACCCGCAGCCCCTGGCGGTGCCCGGCAACGAAAAGATGTTCGCCCTCGCCGGCCAGTGGATGCAACCCGAGGCCTATGCCGCCTGCTACCGGTGCATGACCTGCACCAGCGCCTGCCCGGTGGTGCGCGACAATCCCGAGGAGGCGGCCAAGCTGGGCCTGCTCCCGCACCAGATCATGTACGCCGTCAAGCTGCGGCAGTGGGACCTGATTTTCGATTCCAGGATGCTATGGGATTGTGTGGGCTGCTACCAGTGCCAGGAACAGTGCCCGCAGTCCGTCCAGGTGGCGGACGTTCTGTATGTGCTCAAGAACCAGGCGATTTCCAGGGCCGTTGCAAGTGGACTGGCCAGTGATCGGAAAGGGGTCCAATGAAAAGATTGGCGTTGTTTCGGTGTTGTGTCACCTCCCTCAGGCTCCAGCACTACGAGACCGCCACCGACGCGGTGCTCGGCGCGCTGGGGGTGGTCTTCGATGATGTCCCGGCGTTCGGCTGCTGCGGGTACCCGCTGAAAAACTACGATTTCAAGGCCTACCTCCTCTCGGCGGCGCGCAACCTGGCCCTGGCCGAAAAAAAATACCTGGATATCATGACCAGCTGCAATTGCTGCTACGGCAGCCTGAAACAGGCCCAGAAACTGTTGCACGAGGATCCCGGTCTGCTGCGCGAGATCAACGGGATGCTGTCCAAGGAGGGGCTCTACTACCGGCGGGAGGTGCAGGTGTTCAGCGTGCTGGAGGTCTATCACGACCTGCTGGGCGCCGGCGCCATCCAAAAACGCCTGATTGCCGCCTACGACGGGCTCAAAGTCGCCACCCACTACGGCTGTCACCTGCTGCGGCCCTCCACTGTGGTGGCCTTCGACCACCCCCTGGCGCCCAAAAAGTTCGATGACCTGGTGGCCCTTACCGGCGCCCAGAGCGTCCCGTGGGAGAAAAAGCTCGAATGCTGCGGGTCCCCCCAGGCGGGCGTCAACGACGCGCTGGCCGAGAGCCTGGGCCGTACCAAGCTGGAGGCGGCGCGCCAGGCCGGGGCCGAGTTGGTGTGCGTCATCTGCCCCTACTGCCAGATCCAGTTCGACTGGATCCACGCCCGCGCGGCCCAGGCGGATCAACCCGACAACCTGCCGCCGTCCCTCTACTACCACCAGCTGCTGGGGCTCTGCCTGGGCATCGACCCCCAGCGCCTGGGGCTCACGGCGCAGCTGCTGCAGGCCGCGGGTCTCCAGCGCGCCCTGCAACCCGTGGAAAAGGCCCCCACGGCGGAGGCAAGCTCCGCCGCCTGACGGGTCCTGAAAGCCAAAACCCCCCGGGCCGGCCTGCGGCCCCGGGGGGTTTTTGTTTGGCAATCAAGTGGAAAACGACCGGTGGGGGTCAGCGCTTGCCCTCGGGCAGGGCGCTTTCCTCCCCCAAGATGCTGAAAGGCGAGAGGCCGTCGGGAAGCCCGGTCTTGTAATCGAAAATGTCCTCCACCAGGGAGTTGACCCGTTTGTACAGGGCTCTCAGGGGGATTTTGGCCGGGCAGACCTCCTCGCACAGGCCGCAGTCGATGCAGCGGCCGGCCATGTGAAGGGCGCGCACCAGGTGAAACGAGGTGTCCGGCGGCAGGATTCCGGCCGGGATGAGGGCCTGGTGTTCCAGACTGCACTCGGTGCAGAAACAGACCGGGCAGACATCACGGCAGCCAAAGCACTTGATGCAGCGATTGAAGTGCGCAAGCCACCAGTCCAGCCGCTCGCCGCCCGCCTTGGACGCGATCTCCGCGACCCTGCCGCTCTGGTCAACCCCCGCCACCGGCTCCCCGAAATGGAGGTTGTCCGGAAAAGGCTTCCAGCATTCGCAGTATTGGGCCAGTTCGGCCGAGCACGCCTGACCCAGCAGGATCACCTGCCGCGGCTGTAGCTGGTTCCATTTGAAAAGCTCGTTGATGGCCCGTTCCTCGCAGCCGCGCACCACGGCGCCGTAGGTCTTGTCGGGGTTCCGGCGGGCCTCCAGAAGCAGCAGCTTGGCGATGGGGTAGCGGGCCTTGAACGGCCTCCAGGGTTCCAGGGCATCCATGTTTTCCCGGGTGAAAAGCGTGGGGAAAAGGCAGCCGTGAACGCTTTTGTAGGCAAAAACGCCGTCGGCGCGGCCTTCTTCGAGAATTTTTTTAACGGTCACATTCATGGGTGACTCCTGCTGTTCGCTCCTCTGGTGTGCCGCTTCACCCCCGCATCCGGAGGTGTCCCGGCAAAGAATTTCGGCGGAAGGCCCGGAGGCCCCGGCGCCCCCTCAGGCGCCCATCGCCAGGGGCACCGCCGACCAACCGGGGGCCGGGCCGAGCGCCCGGATCTGCTCGGTAAACTCCCGGATCACCTCGGCAAACTTGACCCCTTCAGCCGAAGAGATCCACTCCAGGCGCAGGCGCTCCGGCTGGTAGCCGGAAAATTCGATCAGCCCCGCGAGGAAGTCCATGCGTTTGAGGGTCATGTAGTTGCCCTTGATGTAGTGGCAGTCGCCGATGTGGCATCCGGCCACCAAGACGCCGTCGGCGCCCTTTTGGAACGCCCGGATGACGTGATGGGGCGAAACCGTTCCCGAACACATGACCCGGATCACGCGGATATTGGGCGGGTATTGAAAGCGGCTGACGCCCGCCAGGTCGGCGCCGGCATAGCTGCACCAGTTGCACAGGAAGGCGAGAATCCGGGGTTCAAACGGGGTGTCCATGGGCCAATGCTCCTTTTAGTTCGCTCTGAGATGCCCTGCCGCGACCTACGCCGAGAGGGCCTCGTCGATCTGGGTGTAGAGCTGCAGATGGGAAAAGCCCAGCAGGCTGATGGCCTCCGACGGGCAGGTGGCGGCGCACGTGCCGCAGCCCTTGCAGAGGGCCTGGTTCACCTCGCAGCGGGATTCCTGCTCCAGATAGCTGATGGCCCCGAAGGGGCAGCACTGCAGGCAGGCCTGGCAGCCGCAGCAGAGATCCTCGTGAATCAGGGCCACGACGCCGCCGGCCATGATGGTGTCGCGCGCCAGGATCGTGGCGGCCCGCGAGGCGGCGGCCTTGGCCTGGGCGATGCACTCCTCCACCGGCTTGGGGTAGTGGGCCAGGCCGGCCACGAAGACGCCGTCAGTGGCGAAATCCACCGGCCGCAGCTTCATGTGGGCCTCCAGGAAGAAGCCCTCGGCGTTGATGGGCACCTTGAACTGCTTGGCCAGCGGGTCCGTGTCGTGGGAGACCACGGCGCTGGCCAGCGTCAGGATGTCGGGTGCGATCACCAGGGGGTGCTGCAAGACCGGGTCCTGCACCGTGACCCGCAGCCCGCCGTCGCCCGCGACCGTCACCACCGGTTTTTGCTCCAGGGAGAACTGGATGAAGACCACGCCCTTGGCGCGCGCCTCGCGGTACAGGTTTTCGCGTGAGCCGAAGGTCCGGATGTCGCGGTAGAGGATGAAGACATCCATCTCGGGCTTGAGCGCCTTCAAGCGCAGGGCGTTTTCGATCGAGTGGCTGCAGCAGACCCGGCTGCAGTAAGGGCGCTGGGGTTCGCGCGAGCCCACGCACTGAATGAAGGCGGCGCATTTGGCCCCGGCCACCAGCGGGTCCTGGCGGCTGATGGCGCGGTCCAGCTCCAGGTTGACGAAAATGCGATCGCTCTGGCCGCGGCCGTACTCCTCGGGCTCAAAAGACCGGCCGCCGACGGCGATGATCGCCACCCCGTGGGCCACTTCAAGGGTTTTGCCGCCCGCTTGCACCGTGGTCCGGAAGTTGCCCACAAACCCCTGCACCTCCTGGACCTCGGCGTTGAGCAGGACCTCGATGGCGGGGTGGTTTTGCACCTTCCCGGTCAAGTCTTTCAAATAGGGGGCTACGGGCTGACCGTCCCAGGCCGCGTGCAGCTCCAGGCCGTGGCCGCCCAGGGCGGGCCCCTTTTCCACGAGCGTCGCGGGGTAGCCGCGGGTCGCCAGCGAGAGCGCGGCTTCCATCCCCGCGATGCCGCCCCCCACCACCAGGGCGCTTTTGGAGACATCCAGCTGAAATTCGGCCAGCGGCTGCTGCAGGGCGACCTTGGCGACGGCCATGCGCACCAGGTCCTTGGCCTTGCGGGTGGCCGCCTCCGGGTTCGCCTGGTGGACCCACGAGTCCTGGTTGCGGATGTTGGCCATCTCGAAGAGGTACTTGTTGAGGCCGGCCTCCTTGATGGTCTGCTGGAAGAGGGCCTCGTGGGTGCGCGGCGAGCAGGCCGCGACGACGATGCGGTTCAGGCGGTGCTCGCGGATCACCTCCTTCATCTTGTCCTGGGTGTCCTGGGAGCAGGTGAAGAGGTTTTCCTCCACGAAGGCCACCTGCGGCAGCGTGCGGGCGTAGGCGGCCACTTCGGGCACCGCCACCACGCCGCCGATATTGGTGCCGCAGTTGCACACGAAGACGCCGATGCGCGGGTCCTCCGCGGAAATATCCTGCTCCGTCGGCTCCACCACCTGCGGCACCCGCGAGCCGCGCACGGCGGCCAGCAGCTCGCCGCACTCGGCGGCGGCGGCCGAAGCCTCCATGACGGAAACGGGGATGTCCTTGGGACCCTGGAAGGCGCCGCAGACGAAAATCCCGGGCCGCGAGGTCGCGACCGGGCGGAAGGGCGAGGTCTGCGCGAAGCGGTCCGGGTTCAACGCGATGTTCAGCCGCCCCGCCAGCGCCACGGTTTCCGGCGAGGTCTGAAGCCCGATGGAGAGCACCACCAGGTCGAACTCCTCCTGCAAGACGCGCCCCTCGGCGGTGGTGAAGTGGACCATCAGGTTGCCCGACGCGGGGATCGGCTCCACCTTGTGGGGACGGGAGCGGATGAAGCGCACGCCCTTTTCTTCGCGGGCGCGGTTGTAGTACTTCTCGAACTCCTTGCCGGGGGTGCGCATGTCCATGAAGAAGATGGCCGCGTCCAGATCGGCCCCCGCGTGCTCCTTGGCCAGGGCCGCCTCCTTGATGGCGTACATGCAGCACACCGAGGAGCAGTAGCCGTTGCCGCAGTGATGGGGGTCGCGCGAGCCCACGCACTGGATCCAGGCGATCCGCCGGGGTTCGCGGTGGTCCGAGGGGCGCACCAGATGGCCTTCAAACGGCCCCCCGGAGGACAGGATGCGCTCGAACTCCATGGCCGTCACGACGTTCGGCGAGGCGCCGTAGCCGTAGATGTCGTAGGTTTCGGGGTTGTAGTGCTCGGTTCCGGCCGCCAGCACGACGGCGCCGACCTCGAGCGTCACCTCACGGTCCTGCTCGTCGAAGTTGACCGCGTTGGTGGGGCAGAACTTTTCGCAGGCGCGGCACTTGCCCTTTTCAAAATAGATGCAGTGGTCCTTGTCGATCACGTACTTCAGCGGCACCGCCTGGGGAAACTGGACGTAGGCGGCCTTGCGCTTGGAAAGACCGGAGTTGTACTCGTCGGGCACCTTGCGGGGGCACTTCTCGGCGCAGGTCCCGCAGGCGATGCATTTTTCCATGTCGATGTAGCGGGCGCGCTGGAAGACCTTGACCGCAAAGCGGCCGGCCTGGCCCGCCACGTCGACCACATCCGCCATGGTGAGAATCTCGATATTCTTATGCCGGCCGACCTCGACCAGTTTGGGTGAGAGAATTCACATGGCGCAATCATCGGTGGGAAAGGTCTTGTCCAGGGCCGACATGGCCCCACCGATGGCCGAGGTCTTTTCCACCAGATGCACGAAATAGCCCGAATCGGCCAGATCCAGCGCCGCCTGCACCCCGGCGATACCGCCGCCCACCACCACCACCGAGCCGATTGCGTCCTTCGGTGAAACCGTCGTCTTGTCACTCATGATCTTCACTCCTTGAAGCCTTCGATAGCACGGCCACTGGCCGTCGGCGGAAAAGGCAGGCCCGCCACCCAGCCGTAAACCCTCATTCTCTTACCCCTAAACCCGGCAAAGCGCAACTCCTAAAAGCAGCAGCCGCAGCCCTTGCGGTGCCATGGGGGGGTCGACAGCCGCAACAAAGGCAGTATAGTAGGTCATGAAGTAACTTGAGCGGCGAGTGACCATCGCAGTGACAGCACGACGCGTTATCCTCAAAGGAGGAGCCCATGACCACAGCAGAAAAGATTCTATCCGAAAAAAGCGGCGGGATCATTGGTGTTGCCCCCGAAGCAACCGTCAGCGAGGCCCTCACCCGCATGGCCGCGCACAAGGTGGGGGCCATCGTGGTCCTGGAGGGCGGGACCCCCATCGGCATCTGGACCGCCCGCGACCTGATGCACAACATCCTCTTGCCGGGCTTCGCCCCGCAAGAAGACCCGATCGGCAAGTACATGCAGACCCACCTCAAAACGGCCCTGCACACGGCAACGGCCTACGAGATGATGGACAAGTTCCTCGGCCTGCGGGTCAACCACCTCCTGATCGAAAAGGACGGCCGCACCATCGGTTTGCTGTCTTCAGGGGACGTGATGAAAGCCCTGATCCAGGAAAAGACCGAGGAACTCAAATCGCTGAAATCCATGGTGAGCTGGGAGTACTACGAGGAGTGGCGCTGGAAGCGGCCGAAATAACGCGGTCCTTTGGGTGACCGGGGGGCCCGGGCAGCCGCGGAGGACCGACGAGAAGAAAATTGCAATCGAGGGCGAAATTTGATAGTTTGCCGGGGTTTTACGGCCCCCGCAACGGTGGCGGGCCGTCTCCACCAACCGGCCGGGGGAGCTGTGCGCCCTCCCGCCGACCCCAGCAAAGGAAGCACCCATGACAGCCTTAAAACACCTCTTCGCCCCCATCCGCATCGGCGCCCTGACCGCCCGCAACCGCCTGATGATGCCGGCCATGAGCATCAACTTCGGGGTGGATGACCTCGGCCGCGTCACCGACCAGCTGACCGAGTATTTCGTCGCCCGCGCCCGCGGCGGCACCGGCCTGATGCTGGTGGGCGGCGGCGCCGTTCACCCGACGGGGCTGGAGCTTCCGCGCCTGCCGACCCTCTGGGACGACGGCTGCATACCCGGCCTGCGGCGCATGACCGAGGCCGTCCGGCCCCACGGGGCTTGCTTCGGCATGCAGCTGATGCACGGCGGGCGGCAGTCCTACCACGACAACAAGGTGGCGCCCTCCCCGCTGCCCGCCCCGGCGGTGGTCAAGGGGGTGCCGCGGGAGTTGAGCCTGCCGGAAATCGACGAGATGGTGGCCGCCTTCGGCGATTCGGCCCGGCGCTGCCGGGAGGGCGGGTTTGATTTCGTCGAGATCCACGCCGCCCACGGCTACCTCATCAACCAGTTCCTGTCCCCCAATGCCAACAAGCGCACCGATGCTTACGGTGGGTCCTTCGAAAACCGCACGCGCTTCATGCTGGCGCTTTTCCGCGACATCAAGGCCAAGGCCGGGGCGGACTTCCCGGTGGGGGTGCGGATCAACGGCGAGGACTACATCCAGGACGGCTGGCACCTGCCCGAGGCCCTGGAGCTGGCCCGCCTGCTGGAGGCCGAAGGCGCCGCCTACCTGCACGTCTCGGCCGGGGTCTACGGTTCAACCGAGCTCACGATCCCCTCGATGTACGTGCCCCACGGCTGCTTCGTGCACCTGGCCGAGGCGGTCAAGCAGGTGGTCAAAATCCCGGTGGTGGCCGTGGGCCGCATCAAAAGCCCCGAGATGGCCGACCGCATCATTCGCGAGGGCCGGGCCGACATGGTGGCCATGGGCCGCGCCCAGCTGGCCGACCCCGAGATCGCCGCCAAGGCCTTGGCGGGGCGGCTGGACGAGATCCGGCCCTGCATCGGCTGCTGCGTGGGCTGCATCCACGCCGTTCTGGCCCTGGAGCCGGGCGGCTGCGTGGTCAACCCGGATGTGGGCCGCGAATACCAGTTGGGGGCCCTCCGCCCGGCCGAGACCCCCAAACGGGTCGTGGT
>JBAPYE010000270.1:0-1612 GCA_049284575.1 Desulfobacterales bacterium | reverse complement strand
GCCTTGTGCCTCACTGAGAGACAGGACTTTTGCAGAACCTGTCAGTCGCCCCTGCACCTTAAAGCCATCCGTCTCTGGCAGTTTCTCCCCGATGATCGGACCGATTTCTGCCAGATCCTTGCCCGAGCTTTTCAGTTTCAGGTCGATGCCGCCCATGGCGATCAAATTGCCAATGCTGCCGCTGACGGCGAAGTCGAAACCGTTTCCAGACAGATTCCCTTTGATATTTTCCAGCGTCAGGGATTCCTTGCTGCCCTTCACTTCCCCAATCACGTCAAATGCTTTTGTCTTTGGCAGCTGAATATCCAGAAAAGGCACGAGGGTTGCCATATCCTCGCCGATCAGTTGGGACTCCAAATCGATACCCTGAAGGTTTAAGGCATCATCAATCGCGCCATTGATCTTGATGGCGGCGTTTGCCAAACTTCCTGACAATTGAACCGGAAAGCGCTTGCACGCAAGCAATTGACGAACCCCTCCGGTCTTGCCGGATAGCGTGACCGCCTGCCCGTTAACGTCAGCCTGAAGCATGAGCGCAAGCGCATCTTCCGTCCCCTGCCTGTTCATCGCCAGGCTCGCCAATGTAAACTGCGTTCGGGAACCCGTCTTCTGCCGGTGAAATGTAAAATTCAGGTTCTCGATGCTGACCTGGTCGACCTCTATTTCAACCGGCTTTAGCGCACCGAGGCAGACGGCGGAGCTGTCGACCGCAACAAAGTCCCAATTGCCCCGGGCGTCGGAACCTGTCTCAAGCAGCATCTTTACCCCAAAAAGGCCTATCTGCTTGACCTCTATATCTTTGAGCAGCAGCGGCAGCAGCCGAACCTGCGCTTGCAGCTTTTCAATCTCGATCATCTGCGGTTGAGAGCCCCAGGGAACGTTGGCCAACGCTAAATTCGTCACGACCAGCGTGGGCATTAATCCGATTTCGAGGTTCACTTCGCCGCCCAGACTCAGCCTGCGGCCCGTCGCATCTTCAACCATTCGGGCAACCAGCGGCTTTAGCTTATTGTAGTCATAGGTATTGAGGACCACATAAACGGCGGCGATCAAAATGACGATCACCAAAACACCGCTGGTAGCAATCCATTTCCAACGCATGAGACACTATTTTGTTTTTTTTATTTTATGGGTACGCCAGCTGCTCAGCTTACCACCGCCTCGCTGTACGCCGCACCACCCCGGCAACGCTCACCGGCGTTAAGGTTCGCCCGACGATAGCTTCGGCAGTCGAGACGAAGCTATGGTCGCCGGGAGTCGAAAGCCGCTCTCCGAGTTCTATCCCACCAAGCCAGATGATCAGTCCACAATTGGTTTATGCATTGCAGTAAAATATTATTGGTATTTCTCGCTAAGACTGAACAAACTCCGATGTTACGATGACGAAATCCTTTTCTGATCGGGTCTCCGGGCCTGCGGCAAGATCCGTGATCATCAAAGACATGCCGGGATGCATCGCCCCAAGTGACTGTTCGACAAACTCAGGGTCGAATTTGATTCGCTCAAGGGTTGCGCTATCCGTGGACTGCACGGCAACCGTCGAATCCGCATGGCGAATCGACGCCGCACTCCAAGTAGGATGTTTGTCTTCAAGCGTTTTTAACACCAGGAC
>JBAPYE010000269.1:0-14091 GCA_049284575.1 Desulfobacterales bacterium | reverse complement strand
GCGGACCTCATCCGCATGATGACCTGGCTGGGAATCACCGGCATCTGCTGCGCCGTTCAGTATATTCCCCTGTGGGCGGTAGAGATCGCGCGCCTGCCGGAACGCCGACCCGGCCGTCTGGGCAGGCGGACCACTACTCCCAACACCTGATAGCGCCCGGAAAACGTCCGGGCCGAGGAGCCGTTGCATGCCGCCGTCTTCGCAAGTAAACCGTCTCTTCAACATCGGCATCCTGGCGGCTTTTGCCACCCTGGCCTTTGTGGGAACCACCATCATCCGTATCCCGATCCCCGCCAGCGGCGGCTATTTCAACCTGGGCGACACCTTCGTGATGGCCGCCGCGCTGCTCTACGGCCCCTGGATCGGCGGCCTGGTGGGCCTGATCGGGCCGGCCTTGGCCGACGCCATCGGGTTTCCCCAGTTCATCCTGGCCACCGCCATCGTCAAGGGGATCGAGGGCGCCGCGATCGGCCTGATCGGCTGGAGCCCGCGGGGCGCGGCTGCGGGCCGGGTGGCGGCCGCACTGGCGGCCGGCATTCTGATCCTGGTGGCCGGCTATTTTGTTTTCGAGGCGTTGGTCTACCCGCTGATGGCCCGCTGGGTACCCTTTTTTGGCGTGACGGACCCCACGGCGGCGCTGGCCGAAATACTACCCAACCTCTTTCAGGGTATTTTCTCGGCGGTCATCGCTTTCGGGATCTGGCGCGTACTGGGGAAAAAAAAGAACGATTGAATCCGTTGCATCGATCCGCAGCGATAGCGGGTCACAGGAGGAAACCGCATGAAGGAACCAAAGGGTGCTCAGACGAAAACCGGCAGGCAAGGCGGACCCGCCGAGACTCTCAGCCTGACCGTCAGCGAAAACCGGCTGCCGATGTTTTTTGAACTGTTGGCCCAGGGAATTTCGCTGCCGCTGGCGGTGGGAACCAGCATCCGGGACGTCTTGTGCGACCAGCTGGGGTTTGGTGCGGACTACCTGGCGGAGCGCATCCAGACGATTTTTCTGGATGGCAAAGCCGTCGACGACGTCGCCGGCGCCATCGTGCGCGACGGGGCGACCCTGGCGCTCTCGGCGGCCATGCCGGGCGTTGTCGGCGCCACCATGCGCCGCCAGGGGCGCTACGCCGTCATGCGCCAGAGCATTTCGCACCAACCGGCCGAAACGCCTGCGGCCCCCCAGCGAGGGCGGGTCACGCTGAAACTATTCAACCTGCTGGCCAGTGAAAAAGGGCCGGCGTTTCTGAGCCGGGGGGTTACGGTTCAGGGGCGGGACCTCTGCGCACTGCTCAAACGCCAGGGCGCCGGTTTCTGGTCGGACTGCCGGGAGTGCCGCTTGAACGGCAGGCCCATTTCCCCGCAGCAGCTGCTGGCGTCCGATCTGGACGCCGGCCGGTTGACCCTGACGGTCAAGACACAGCCGACCTGACAGGCTGCCGGCGCTAGCCTCCTGCTCAACGCGACACGTCCTCGAGTTGCACGGCAAAGGCGCGCTCGAAAAGGCCGTCCGAATCGGCGGCGATACGGCGGTTCAGCTGCCGAAACTGCGCCACCAGGCGCAGGGCCAGGGGTGTCAACTGAGAGCCGCCACCCGCAGCCCCGCCGATGCTCTTCACCAGCAGCGAGGCCCCCAGGCGCTCCTCGGTGGCCTTGATCCGCCCCCAGAGCGCGCGGTAGCTCATCTTGAGCTCCTTGGCGGCCGCCTGGATGGAGCCGTGCCGGCCGATGGCCTCCAGCATGCGCAGGCGCCCCAAGCCGAAAATGACCTTTCCATCCTCGTCCTCGATCCAGACCTTGGAGCGAATAAAAAACTTTTTTTTCTTTTCTGTCATACCCACCGGCTTAGCATGAGCAACCGGGCACAAACAAGGCCCTAGCGGGCCAAAACAACTTGCGCCCCTTGAGAAATGACTTACGGGTCAAAATGCCTCCCCGCAGACCGTTCGGCCCCGACCAGAAGACGGTCCAGCTCCAGGGGTGCGGGTTTGGCGGGGTCGCACACCAGAGAGAGGGCCTTGCGGGCGCAGCGGTTGACGCACACCCCGCAGCCCATGCACACCGCGGCATCGATGGCGGGGTAGCCGCCCTCCTCCAGGGTGATGGCCCCGAACGGGCAGCGCTCGGCGCACAGACCGCACTGCACGCAGCGCTCGGCCTCCAGCCGGCTGACATACCCCGAGGAGGCCAGCATCGGCACCCCGTTGCGCATGGCCTGCATGGCCCCGCAGCAGCAGGCGCAGCAGTTGCAGATGGCGTAAAAGCGCCCGAAGAGGGCCTCCTTGAAAAAGGCGTGGTGCACATGCCCGCGGCGGGCCTCGGCTTTCAGGACCGCCACGGCCTCGCCGGCGTCGACCCAGCGCGCCCGGCGGGGGTGGTGCGCGACAATAAAGCCGGCAAACGGCTCCCCGACAACCAGGCAAACGTCCAGCGGCAAGCAGGGATTGGGCCGCGCGCTGCGGCAGGGGCATTCCAGCAGGGCGATGTGATCCGGGTTGCGGATTACGATGTCGCGGGCCAAGTGGTAGGGAATCACGTGGTCCAGATCGGTCAGGCGGATAGGCCGGTCGATGGTCACCAACTGCCGGGCGGCGTCCAGGGGAACCACTTTGCCGTGGTAGGTGTCGGCAAAAGTGATGACTTCGGCGCTAGCCGGCCGGTAGTCCAGCAAGCGGGCCACCAGGCGCACCAGGGGTCCGAAAAGCCGGACCGCGCGGTGTTCGCCGGTGCCGAAGCCGATATACAGGTAGACCCAGCGGGCATAGACGTAGCCGTGCAGGAAATCCAGCAGACCGTAGCCGGGGGTCCGGCGGGCCTCGCGGATAAACGCCCGGGTGGCGGGCAGGATGCAAAACGGCCGCAACAGCCGGCACCCCCAGCCGCCCAACCGGGATAAAATAGCGGAAAGCGGGGGTGTCATGGCGCCGGCCTCGCTGGCAACAAGCGGATCGGGAGTTTCGGGCAGGATAGCGCGGTTAGCGCAGGCGCACGAACGGGTTGCTGCGCTTCTCCTGACCGATGGTCGTGGCCGGCCCGTGCCCGGTGTAGACCGTGGTGTCGTCATCCAGGGTGAACAGCTTGGTCCGGATGCTGGTGATCAGGCTGTCATAGTCGCCGCCGGGTAAATCGGTGCGCCCGATGGAGCCGTAGAAAAGCGCGTCACCGACAAACACGCACCGATCCGTGTGAAAAGAAATTCCGCCCGGGGTGTGTCCCGGCGTGTGCAGCACGGTGAGCGCGATATCGCCGAAGGTCACGCGGTCGCCCTCGGCCAGGGTGCGGTCGGGGGGCGGCGAATTCTGGGCCGACAGACCAAAGGTCGCGGCGCTGGCGGACAGCTGGTCCAGCATCGCCGCGTCCGCGGCGTGAATCAGCAGCTCGGCGCCGGTGGCGTCCTTGAGGTGCCGGTTGCCACCGACATGGTCGAAATGGCCGTGGGTGTTGAGAATGTGCTTGAGGGTCAGTTTTTCACCCGCCAAGGCCATCAGGATTTTGTCGGTTTCGTCGCCGGGGTCGATGACCGCGGCCTCACGGGTCCGCTCGCAGCCCAGAATAAAACAGTTGGCCATGATCGGCCCAACGGTCAGTTGCTTGATGATCACGGTCTTCCTCCCTTTGGGTTCACTCGTCCAGGTCCTGCTGGGCCCGGGCAATCATTTCCAGCAGGCTTTGCACCTTGGGCCGCGGCGTGCGCTGCAGCAGTTGGGCGACCGTTTCGGCCGGCAGATTGGCCCGCAGATAGGCCGCGACGTCAAAGACTTCCCACCAGCAGTCGAAGAGCTTGCCGCAGGGCGTAGCGGGCCGGTCCCCGCCATGGTCGCGGCAGTACGCGAACCTCACCGGCCCTCCCAAGCGCGGGCAGCGCCGCTCACAGTCGTCCCAGCGTCGATCCATTGCAGGGTCCTCGGGATCAGCCCCGCTTGAGGTGCGATGGTTTGGGGTAATTGGCAAACACCTTTTCCGAGTCGGCAATGACCCCTTCGGGCAATTCGAAATTGCTGAGCTGCCCGGCCAGAAATTTGTCGTAGGCCCCCAGGTCCAGCAGGCCGTGGCCGCTCCAGTTGAATAGGATGACCTTCTCGCGCCCCTCCTCCTTGGCCTTTTGGGCCTCGTCGATCACGGTGGCCAGGGCGTGGCAAGTTTCCGGGGCCGGGATGATGCCCTCGCTGCGGGCCAGGGTGATGCCGGCCGCATAGGATTCCAGCTGGTTGACCGATTTGGGCGTCAACACCCCCTCGTCCACCAACTGGCTGACCGTCGGGGCCATGCCGTGGTAGCGCAGCCCGCCGGCGTGCAGCGGCGGCGGCATGAAACTGTGTCCCAGGCTGTGCATCGGCAAAAGGGGCGTGTAGCCGGCCGTGTCACCGTGGTCGTAAACAAACGGCGCCTTGGTGAGGGTCGGGCAGGCCGCCGGCTCCACGGGGTAGATTTCGATGGCCTTGCCGTTGATCTTGTCCAGCACGAACGGAAACGCCAGCCCGGCGAAATTGCTGCCACCGCCGGCGCAGCCGATAACGACATCGGGGTAGTCGCCGACCTTGGCCAGTTGCAGCTTGGCCTCCAGCCCAATGATGGTCTGGTGGAGCATGACGTGGTTGAGCACGCTACCCAGCGAGTAGCGGGTCTTGCCGCTGGGGTCGCTCACGGCGGCCTCGATGGCCTCACTGATGGCGATCCCCAGGCTGCCGGGGGTGTCCGGAAATTTGGCCAGGATCTCCCGGCCGGCCCGGGTTTCGGGGCTGGGGCTGGCCACACAGCGGCCGTTCCAGACCTCCATCATGGATTTGCGGTAGGGTTTCTGGTCAAAGCTCACCCGCACCATAAAGACCTTGCACTCCAGTCCGAACTGCGCGCAGGCAAACGACAGGGCGCAGCCCCACTGCCCGGCCCCGGTCTCGGTAGTCATGCGCTCGATCCCGGCGATCTTGTTGTAGTAGGCCTGGGGCACGGCGGTGTTGGGCTTGTGGCTGCCCGGAGGGCTGACACTCTCGTTTTTGAAATAGATCCGCGCCGGGGTGTCCAGCGCCTTTTCCAGGGAAAGCGCGCGGACCAGGGGCGAGGGGCGCCAGATACGGTAAACCGACTGGACCGCTTCGGGAATGTCGATCCAGCGTTCGGTGCTGACCTCCTGCTCGATCAGGTTCATGGGAAATACCGGCGCCAGGTCTTCGGGGTTGATGGGGTTTCCGTCCGGCCCCAGCGGCGGGTTGATCTTGATGTCGGCCAGTATGTTGTACCACTGCCGGGGCATCTCGTCTTCGCTCAGAAGTATCTTGCGGTTTGTCATGGCGTTTCCTGTTTCGGGCTGGGCGCCGCTTCGCTGTCGCCCCCGGCCGTGCCGGCGGTGGTCTGCTTTTTCAGCGCCAGGTGAATGCTGTCGAGGATTCCGTTGATGAACGCGCCGGATTCCTCGGTCCCGTATTTCTTGCCCACATCGATGGCCTCGTTGATGGAAACCTTCGGCGGGATGTCCTCGCAGAAAAGCATTTCGTAGACCGCCACGCGCAGAACATTGCGATCCACGCCGGACATCCGGCTGATTTTCCAGTTGCTGGAGAACCGTTCGATCAGGGCGTCGATCTCCGCTTTTTTCGAGATCACCCCTTCCACTAATCCCTGGTAAAAGGGCAGGAATTTGGGCGACGGATTGAAGTTTTGGCAAAACATGGCCACCGCCGATTCCGGTTTGACCCCGCCCATGTCCACATAGAAGAGGGTCTGCATAGCGAGTTCCCGGGCTTTGCGTCGGCTGCTGATCATCAGGCCTGCTCGACGGCCTCCATCAGGTTGACCATCTCCACGGCGGCCATGGCCGCGCTCCAGCCCTTGTTGCCGGCCTTGGTGCCGGCGCGTTCGATGGCCTGTTCGATGGTGTCGGTGGTAAGGACGCCGAAGATCACCGGAACCCCCGTCTCTAAAGTCACAACGGCGATGCCCTTGGACACCTCGGCGCTGACGTAGTCGAAATGCGGCGTCGCCCCGCGGATCACGGCCCCCAGGCAGATGATCGCCTGGTAGGATCCCTTTTCGGCCAGTTTTTTGGCCACCAGGGGAATCTCGAATGCGCCCGGCACCTTGACGAGGTCGATGTCATTTTCGCTGGCACCGCAGCGCACCAGGGCATCCAGGGCCCCGCCCACCAGCCGGTCGGTGATGAAATCGTTGAACCGACCGGCCACCAGTGCGAATTTCTTGCCGTCGGCGCGAAGCTTGCCTTCGATTGTGTGCGGCATCTAACTCCTCCCTGATCCTTGGCGGATCACCCCTGCCCCAAGCGGGTCAGGGTTTCACGTCGAAATTGAGGGTATGGCCCATCTTGAGTTTCTTGCACTCCAGATAACAGCGGTTGTATTCGTTGGGTTCGATCTCGATGGGCACTTGTTCGACGATGCTCAGCCCGTAGCCCTGGAGGCCGATCATTTTTTTGGGGTTGTTGGTCATCAGGCGCATTTTGCGGACCCCCAGGTCCACCAGCACCTGGGCGCCGATGCCGTAGCTGCGCAGATCGGGTTTGAACCCCAGGGCCTCGTTGGCCTCCACCGTGTCCAGCCCCTGGTCCTGCAGCGCGTAAGCCTTGAGCTTGTTGACCAGCCCGATACCGCGGCCTTCCTGGCGAATGTAGAGCAGCACCCCTTCGCCTTCGCGTTCGATCTTCTGCATCGCCCGGCGCAGCTGGTCGCCGCAGTCGCAGCGCATGGAGCCGAAGATATCGCCGGTCAGACACTCCGAGTGCACCCGCACCAGAACGGCCCTATCCGGCCGGATCTCGCCCTTGATAAGGGCGATGTGCTGCAGGTCCTCGACATCGTTCTCGTATACGACGGCCCGAAAATCGCCGGCCACCGCGGTGGGGATCGTGACCTCGACCGCACGGTGCACGAAAGACTCGGTCCGCATCCGGTATTCGATCAGATCCGCGATGGTGCAGATCCCGATGCCGTGGGTGGCGCCGAAGGCTTCCAGCGACGGCAGCCGCGCCATGTTGCCGTCCTCATCCATGATCTCGCAGATTACGCCGGCGGGCTTCAGGCCGGCCAGGCGCGCGAGATCCACCGAGCCCTCGGTCTGACCGGCGCGCACCATGACCCCCCCCTCGCGCGCCCGCAGGGGAAAGATGTGCCCGGGTCGCACCAGGTCCTGGGGCCGGGCGTTGTCGGCCACCGCGGTCAGGATCGTGGTGGCGCGATCGGCCGCCGAGATCCCGGTGGTCACCCCGCAGCGGGCCTCGATGGAAACCGTGAAACCGGTTTCAAACTGCGAGGTGTTGTGGTCCACCATCAGCGGCAGGTCCAGGGCATCGAGCTTTTCGCCCGTCATCGACAGGCAGATCAGCCCGCGCCCGTGCTTGGCCATGAAGTTGATAGCCTCCGGCGTGACCATTTCGGCGGCCATGGTGAGATCGCCCTCGTTTTCGCGGTCTTCGTCATCCACCAGGATCACCATCTTGCCTGCGCGGATGTCCTTGATGGCTTGTTCGATTGAAATTTTCGACATGCTTTCTTTTTTCTCCCCCAAGGAAAAGTGGTTGGACGCATAAAAAGAGCAAAACCCGGCAATTTCGCCGGTTCAGAGAAAACCGGTTTTGGCCAGGAGGGTCATGTCAATCCCGGTCGGGTACCCCTCCCCGGCGCCTTGCGACCCCTTGCGGTGGGAGGTGAACCGCTCCACGTACTTCCCGATCAGGTCGGTCTCGATGTTGACCGCCGCGCCAATCGGCTTGAACCCCACCGTGGTGAGCTTGGCGGTGTAGGGAATGATGCTGACCTCGAATCCCCCGCGCGCCACGCGATTGAGGGTCAAACTGACCCCGTCGACGGCCACCGACCCCTTTTCGATCATGTAGCGCGCCAGCACCTCCGGCGCATCAAAGCCGATGACAATCGCGTTGCTTTTTTTCTGACGGCTGCGCAGGACCCCCATGCCGTCGATGTGCCCGGAAACCAGATGCCCATCGATACGGTCGGAGAGCCGCAACGCCCGTTCGAGATTGACCCGCTCCCCGATCCGGGTCCGGCCGAAGGCTGTGCGCGTAACGGTTTCCGGGGAAACATCCGCCTCGAAGCGCCGCCCTTGAAGCACCACCGCTGTCAGACAGGCGCCGTTGACGGCGATGCTGTCCCCGATGCGGCTGCCCTCCAGGGGGAAATCGGCCTCGATCGTCAGCCGCTGGCCTTCGCCGCCCGAGCGCATGCCGCAAATGGTGCCGAGCCCTTCGATAATCCCCGTAAACATGCTGATTTCCGTTCGCGCGCCCCGGACGGCAGGACCGCCGCGCGGGTCAGTGCAGATAGCCCGAAACCAGGACGTCTTGCCCCAGCCGCCGCACCACCAGGTCTTTCACCGGCTTGCACTGGCGCATCAACTCCGGCCCGGGCCCCCGGCAGATGGGCACGCCGTCGTCGCCCCCCAGGATCTTGGGGGCATAGAAAAAATAGATCTTATCGACAATATCCGCCGCCAACGCCGCGGCGCTGACCTCGGCGCCGCCTTCGATCAGCAGGCTGGTGAGGCCCAGCTGTCCCAGCACCGTCATCAGGGCCGCCAAATCGATGCGGCCCGCTTTCTCGGGGACCGCCATCACCCGGGCGCCGGCCGCCGCCAACGCCCGTCGGCGGGCCGGGTCGGCCGCAGACTTACAAAAAATGATCGTATCAGATTCGGATTGTTGCCGCAACACTTTGGCCGCCACGGGGGTGTTCAGATGGGTGTCCAAAATGAGCCGCACGGGGTCCCGGCAGGGCAGGTCATTCAGCCGGGTCGTCAGGCTGGGATCGTCCGTGCGGACGGTCTTGACCCCCACCAGAATGCCGTCCAGCCAGTGCCGCAGTCGGTGACCGAACCCCCGGGCCTGCGCACCGGTCACCCAGCGGGCGTCACCGGTGCGCGTGGCGATCCGGCCGTCGAGGGTGGCGGCGCATTTCAGCACCACAAACGGCCTGCGGGTGCGCGCGAAGGTGACGAAGACCTCGTTGAGCTGCCGCGCTTGGGCCTCGCAGACCCCGCTGAGGACCTCGACGCCGCGGTCCTGCAGGTAGCCGCGCCCGCCGCCGGCCACATCGGGGTTGGGGTCCCCCATGGCCATGATGACCCGACGAATGCCGGCCGCCAAAATTTTCTCGGTGCACGGCGGCGTCCGGCCGGTGTGGTTGCAGGGTTCCAGGGTCACGTAGAGATCCGCACCGCGCGCAGCCTCACCGGCCACCGCAATGGCGTTGACCTCGGCGTGGGCCCCGCCCCGGGCCTGGTGATAGCCCTGCCCGACCACCCGCCCGTCCTTGACGACAATCGCCCCGACCATGGGGTTGGGGGCGGTGAAACCGCGCCCCTTTTCCGCCAGGTCCAGGGCCTGCTGCATAAAAATTTCGTGTTTCATGGGGGCCGTTTCAAAGGTCCCGCGGCCGGCCGGCAGCGACGGGGAGCGTCTGAAGCGCGGGATTTAGTTGGCCTTCTCCTTGCTGAGGAGGCTTTTCAATTCGCAGACAAAGTCGTTGACGTCCTTGAATTCACGGTAAACCGAGGCAAAACGGACATAGGCGACATCGTCCAGTTCGTGCAGCCGGTTCATGATTTTCTCCCCCAGGGTGTGGGAGGGAATTTCCTTTTCTCCGGTTTCCCGCAGATCCCGCTCCAGATCGTCGAGAAACTCCTCGATGACGTTCATGCTGATATTGCGCTTTTCACAGGCTCGCTGAATGCCGGAACGGATCTTGTCCCGGTTGAAGACCTCCCGGCGCCCGTCCTTCTTGATGATCATGATCGGGATTTCTTCGATGTGCTCGTAAGTCGTAAAGCGCCGATGGCACACGATGCACTCCCGGCGCCGGCGGATGACCGAGGCGTCCTTGCTCAGCCGGGAGTCGATGACCTTGTTTTCAATTTCGGAACAGAACGGACACTTCATGGGGCCTCTCCCGGTTTATCGGGTTCGAATTGGATGACCTCGACCCCGGCCTCCGCCAACAGCTCCCGCGACATGGCGTCAGCGTAAGCATTCTCGTAGTAAATTTTTTTTATGCCGGCATTGATGATCATCTTGGCGCATATGGAGCAGGGCAGGTTGGTGCAGAAAATCGTCGCCCCTTGGATGCTGACCCCCAGATAGGCCGCCTGGATGATGGCATTCTGCTCGGCGTGAATGGCCCGACAGAGTTCGTGGCGCTCGCCGGAGGGCACCTTGAGCCGCTCCCGCAGGCAGCCCACGTCGATGCAGTGCTGGGTGCCGCTGGGGGCCCCGTTGTAGCCTGTTGCCAGAATGCGCTTGTCCTTGACGATCACGGCTCCCACGGCGCGCCGCAGACAGGTGGAGCGCTGGGCCACCAGTTCGGTGATCTGCATGAAATAGGTTTCCCAGGAGGGGCGGTTGCCGCCATCGGCCATCACCCCTCCTCTGCGGCCCGGTCGAATGCGCCGTAAAGCGGAAAAGCGTCGCAGAGCGCCATGATCTGTTTGCGGGTGGCGGCCACAGCGCTCTCGTTTTCAGGGTGCTTGAGCACCGCCGCAATCATCCGGCCGATGGTTCGCATTTCCGGCGCCTGCATGCCCCGTGTGGTGACCGCCGGGGTGCCGATGCGGATCCCGCTGGTGACGAAGGGGCTGCGGGTCTCAAAGGGGATCGCGTTCTTGTTGACCGTTATGCCCGCCCGCCCGAGAAGGGTTTCGGCCTCCTTGCCGGTGATTCCCAGATTGGTCAGATCCACCAGCATCATGTGGTTGTCGGTGCCGCCGGAGACCAGCACAACCCCTTCGGCCACCAGCTGCGCGGCCAGCACCTGGGCATTGGCCACGATGGTTTCCTGATAGGTCCGAAATTCCGGGCTCAAGGCTTCCTTGAAGGCGACGGCTTTGGCGGCGATCGTATGCATCAGGGGGCCGCCCTGAATACCGGGAAATATCTGCTTGTTGAAAATCCCGCCGAGATCCGAGCGTGCCACGATCAAACCACCTCGGGGGCCCCGCAGGGTTTTGTGGGTGGTGGAGGTAACCACATCGGCCAGGGGCACCGGCGAGGGGTGCAGCCCCGCGGCCACGAGCCCCGCAATGTGGGCCATATCCACCATCAGGTAGGCGCCCACACCGGCGGCCACCCGGGCGAAGGCCTCGAAGTCGATGATCCGGGGGTAGGCGCTGGCGCCGGCCACGATCATCCGCGGCCGGTGCTCGCGGGCCAGGCGCGCCAGCCGGTCGTAGTCGATGGTGCCGGTTTCCTTGCGAACGCCGTAATGCACGAAATGGAACAGCCGCCCGGAAAAGCTGGCCGGGCTGCCGTGGGTCAGGTGCCCGCCATGGGAGAGGTCCATCCCCAATACGGTGTCCCCCGGTTGGAGGAGGGCGAAGTAGACCGCCATGTTGGCCTGGGAGCCGGAGTGCGGCTGGACATTGGCGTAGGCGGCGCCAAAAAGCCGCCGGGCGCGTTCGATGGCCAGATTTTCGGCCACATCGACAAACTCGCAGCCGCCGTAGTAGCGCTTGCCCGGATAGCCTTCGGCGTATTTATTGGTCAACACGCTGCCCTGGGCGGCCATCACGGCCCGGCTGGCGATATTTTCCGAGGCGATCAATTCCAGGGTGTGGGTCTGACGATCCAACTCGCGGGCAATCACCGCGGCGATCTCCGGATCGGTTTTTTCAATCACCGTTGCTTTCAAAAGGGGGTTCCTCTCGGATGGCCATGCGGCTGTATGGGGTCTTGACAATGGTGCGCTCCCGGTTTAGGGGGGCAGGCCGCCCCGCGTCTATTGCATTTGGTCGAGACTGTCGAACTTATCCAACCGATCCTGGTGGCGCCCGCCTTCAAACGAAGTTTCACACCAGGCCCTGACGATTTCGAGCGCCAGGCCTTCGCCGATGACCCGCCCACCCATGACGAGAATATTGGCGTCATTGTGCCGCCGGCTCATCAGGGCGGAGAACAGATCGTTGCACAGCGCCGCTCTGACGTGGGGAAAGCGGTTCGCCACCATCGACATCCCGATACCGGTCCCGCAGATCAGGATCCCGCGGTCATACTCGCCCCGGGAAACCGCCGCGGCAACCCGCGCCCCGAAATCCGGGTAATCCACGGAAGCCGTGGCGTGCGTGCCGGCATCCCGGACCACGATCCCGTTTTCCACCAGATAGCCTTTGACCGCCTCTTTCAGGGCAAATGCGGCGTGATCGCACCCAATAATAATCGGCGTCTTTTTTTCGGGCATGCTGCCCTCCTCACACGTTAGGGACTTCCCCTGGACAGGGGACTTTGATCAATACACGCAAAAGGAGAATTTATAGTCTGCCAGGGCGGATCGCAAGAAAAAAAACGGGAAGACCGGGATTTTGAGCAGGCAGGAAAACCGAGCAAAGGCCGAATCGTCTGAGATCCCATCGCGGGCCGCCGGCGGCGGAGACGCGCTGCCCGCACCGGGGCCGGCCGCAGAACCTGCCCCGATTGCCATCAAAGCACCCGTATGGCCGTTACCCCGAGTATTTTTTCAGAATCAGCGAGGCGTTGGTCCCACCGAAGCCAAACGAGTTGGTCATGGCCACCTGGATAGCCGCCTGGCGGGCGACCCCGGGAACGTAGTCCAGGTCGCACTCGTCGGCGGGGTTCTCCAGGTTGATGGTCGGGGGAACGATCCCGCGTTGAAGCGCCAGGCATGTGAAAACCGTTTCGATGCCGCCGGCGCCGCCCAGCAGGTGTCCGGTCATCGACTTGGTGGAGCTGATCATCAGCGACCGGGCGTTTTCGCCGAAAAC
Organism: Desulfobacterales bacterium; assembly: GCA_049284575.1. Lineage (GTDB taxonomy): Bacteria > Desulfobacterota > Desulfobacteria > Desulfobacterales > JAABRJ01 > JAABRJ01. The sequence goes on along the minus strand of JBAPYE010000269.1, from coordinate 1,365 downwards.
GGTCTTGACGGCCCGGGTCTCGAAAAGGTCGTTGAGCTGGGTGGAGGTGCCGTGGGCATTGATGTAATCGATCGCGGCGGGTTGGATGCCGGCGTCCTCCAAGGCCGCCGACATGCAGCGGGCCGCGCCCTCACCGTTGGGGGCAGGCGAAGTCATATGGTAGCCGTCGCCGCTCATGCCGTAGCCGATGATCTCGGCGTAGATCCTCGCACCCCGGGCCAGCGCGGCTTCGAGGGTTTCGAGAATCAGGATGCCGGAGCCCTCTCCGACCACAAAACCGTCGCGATCCCGATCAAAGGGCCGGGAGGCCTTCTGGGGGTCGTCGTTGCGGGTCGAAAGCGCCTTCATGGCGTTGAAACCGGCAATGCAGGTCGGGGTGATGACGGATTCCACCCCGCCGGCGATCATGGCGTCGGCGGCCCCGCGCATGATGATCTTGGCCGCATCCCCAATGGCGTGCGCCCCTGCGGCGCAGGCGGTGGCCACCGAGGAATTGGGGCCTTTGGCCCCGAACTGGATCGAGATCATCCCGGGCGCCATGTTGCCGATGATCATGGGGATGTAAAACGGGCTGACCCGCCGCGGCCCCCGGGTTTCCAGCACCCGGTTGGTTCTCTCGAGCATCGACAGCCCGCCCAAGCCGCAGCCGGTCAACACACCGACCCGGTCACCATTGGCGCGCGTAATCTTCAAACCCGAATCCTCCAGCGCCATGCGCGCCGCGGCGATGGAGTATGAGATGTGCGGCTCCAGCCGTTTGGCCTCCTTCTTGGGCAGAAAATCCTCGGGTTTGAACCCTCTGACTTCACCGGCAATCCGGGTTTCATATTCGGAGGTGTCGAAGCGAGTGATTTCCCCGATTCCGGAATTTCCGGCAATCAAGCCCTGCCACGTCTCCTCGACACCGATCCCCAGCGGCGTAACAAGCCCTACACCTGTAATGACAACCCGCCTGTCCAAAGCGCCTCCTTATCTATCACACGCCCGGTTCATTCCCTGTTGCGGGGCACCCGTGCCGGCCGGATTTTGCGGCCGGTTGGCGTTTACCCGGCCTCGAGTCGGACTGTCGGCCCATTTCGTCACGACCGGCTGGCGATATAGTCCATGGCATCCTTGACGGTCGCCATCTTCTCGGCATCCTCGTCGGAGATCTCGACGTCGAATTCCTCCTCCATGGACATGATCAGCTCGACCAGGTCCAGCGAGTCGGCGCCCAGATCGTCCACAAAAGATGCCTCGGGAACAACCTCGGCAAGATCGACGCTCAATTTTTCAGAAATAATTTTCTTCACTTTATCTTCGACTGACATGGGATACCCCTCCTTGGAAAAAATAGTGTTTGGAAATCCGTAGAAATTTGAGCGG
>JBAPYE010000268.1:0-3624 GCA_049284575.1 Desulfobacterales bacterium | reverse complement strand
GTCTGCCGCAGGACCGCCGACCTGATGGTGCACTGGATGCGGGTGGGGTTCGTCCACGGGGTGATGAACACCGACAATATGTCGGTTCTCGGGCTCACCATCGATTACGGCCCCTACGGCTGGCTGGAGGATTACGACCCGAATTGGACCCCCAACACTACTGACGCCGCCACCCGTCGCTATCGCTTCGGCCATCAGTCTCAGGTCGCGCTCTGGAACCTGGCCCAGCTGGCCAGCGCCATCTATCCGTTGATCGAGCAGGTCGAGCCCCTGGAGCGATCCCTGGCGGATTACCAAAGTTATTTCCAGCGGGGCTGGCAGACCATGATGGCCCAAAAATTGGGGCTGAAGGCCTTCATCTCCGGCAGCGACGAGGTCCTGGTGGACGAGCTGCTGTCCATTCTGTCCCTGGTCGAAACCGACATGACGATTTTTTTCCGGCAACTGGCCCATCTGGCGCTTGACGACCCCATCAGCGCGGTCGCGGCCGGCGACGAGGTCCTCATGGCACCCGTCTTGACGGCCTACTACCAGCCTGCGCAGCTGACCGCGGCGACCCGCGGGCGCATCGCCGGTTGGCTGCGGGCCTATATCCGGCGCGTCGGGCGGGACGAAACCCCCGATGCGGTTCGCCGCCAGCGCATGAATGCCGTCAACCCCAAATACGTGCTGCGCAACTATTTGGCCCAGCTGGCGATCGACAAGGCCGAAGCGGGGGATTTCGCCATGGTCTCCGAATTGCTGGACCTGCTGCGCCGCCCCTACGACGAACAGCCCGGCAAGGAAGCCTTTGCCGAAAAGCGTCCCGAGTGGGCGCGCCACCGGCCCGGCTGTTCGATGCTCTCCTGCAGCTCCTGAAACCTGAGGGCTGCTGCGCCCGCCCGGCCCCTTTCCCCGGTGCGTGGGCTCAGGGTCTGGCCGCCCTGCGGCGGCGCAAATGGCGCGCCGTAACCCACCCGTAAATCAGCAGGTTGCCCACCACCAGGGCGATTCCCATGCCGATCTGAAGCGTGCGGGTGAGGCCGATCGGGTAGATGATGGGCATCAGGTAGTGGTCGATAAAGCCGCCGCTGTACCCGGCCTGGCCGCCGGCGCGGCGCAGGTAGTGTTCCAGCGGCGTCAACGGGCAGATCCAACCGTTTATGACGATCAGTGCGCCCCACGCGGCGGCGGGCAGATGCAGGCAGGCCAGCCAACCCCGCTTAAACACGGCCAATCCGCCCAGCACCACGAAGAGGATGAACCCGAGGTGCAGAACGACCAGCATGTCCGCGGCGATCCTGAAAATCACGGGGGCCCCTGAGTCGGTTGCGGCGCCCGGGCGGTGGTTGTCCGGTGTTCACCCCGCCGGCGGGCGGGGGGTGCCGTCGCCGGGGATGCCTGCCAAAAATGAGTCGATGATGGCGATGACCTGGGAGGTGGTCTCCGGCGACAGGGCGTCTCCGGCCAGGACATGCCGGCCCGGGTCGCGGTTGCCGTTGAAGGCCACCAGTTTTTTATGGGCGGAGGCCATGGCACTGAACTTCTTCTTGAGCTTGGCCACGCTGATCACCCGATCTTTTTCATTGTAGAGCATCAGCACCGGCAGGGCTAGGCGCCGCAGGTCGGTGGCGTTGGCAATGCGCACCAAGTCCATCATGGTATAAAGCGCCTGCATCGGGTAGCGCACGGTCCAATAGCGCGCCTGGGCAGGCCCGGCGGGCGTGAACTGGCGCCATCTGCCCATGAAGATCTCGATCAGGCGCCGGCCCAGGCGCCAGCGGGTCAAGAAGGTAAAAAGGTTTTTGGGGGAATAGTTGGGGGAGACCAGGATCAGGGCATGGATCCTGGACCGCTGCGGCCCGTGGGCGGCCAGCCAGGTGGCCAGGGCCGCCCCGGTGGAGGTGCCGATCAGGATGATCTTGCGGCCCAGGCGGTTCCCGACGGCCAGCGCCTCCAGCCCGTCTTGCAGCCAGTCTTCGACCCTGGCCGCGGCCAGGGCGGGCCCGTCCTGGCCGTGGCCGTTTAAACGGGTGTAGAAAAGGTTGGCGCCGATCTTCTGCGCCAGCAGGTCGCAGAGCGGGTGGAGCTCCATACGGCTGGCGGAAAAGCCGTGCAGGTAGACGACGGTGAAATCGGTCCTGAGCCTGCGGGGCGATCGCCAGACGATTTTTTTTTCGGTTTGGCGGCGGATCCCGGCAAAGCGCGCTTCGGAGGCGGCCAGAAAGCGGTCCAGGTCTTCAGGCAGGGGGGGCAGGAGAACAGCCGGCCCTGGTGCGTGAGGCTTTGCGATCATTGATCTCGAATTCGCCGAAGGTGGGCGCGCATAAGCGCTCGGAAAGAAAAAAGTCGCAGCACCATATCAAATCGGTGCTGGGATGGTCAACGCCAGCTTTTGATGCCAGGCGTCAGCGGCGGGCCGGCGGGGGGAGCTGGGCGGTGTAGTTGCAGGGGGCGTGCTGCGCCAGAAATTCCGGAACACCCCCAAGCCGCGGTTGTACCGGCTGCGGGGCAGGGTTGGGATGGATTTCGCCGGCATGCGCGAAGCGCAGCCATTTGCCCACCGGGGGCAGGGTGGTGACGAGATCGTTGGGGTTGACGATGTGAAAGATGCGGGCAGGTTTCAACGCGGCGACGAAGTTCGCATCCCCCACACGCGGTGCGCCAAAGGTGTAAACCGCCTGGGGGGGCAGGCAGGCCGCCGCCAGAATCGATAGGGCGCCACCCAGGCTGTGGCCGGTGTAGAAAAGCGGTTTGCGCACCCGCTGAAGCTCACCGGCCATTTCCGGCCAAATGTTACGGAAGATGGTTTTGAATCCCCGGTGCACCCGCCCGCCGCCGGGCCAGGCGGCCGGGGCGGCGTTGAGGTTGAAAAACCAGTTGGAAAGAGAACCGCTGGTTCCCCGGAAAACCAGCACGGCAAATGCCCGTTTGCTGTCGGCGGTGGTCTCCACCAGAGCCGCCTGGGCATGCCGGGTATAGAAAAAGCAGTTTTCGCGTAGCCCGACTTTCTGCAGAAACGCCTCACGTGCGGATGCAGGCGGATCGAGGGCGGCTGGTTCGTCTCCCCCCTTGCGGTAGATCAGGCGTGAAATCTCCGAGAGCCACCAGGCATTGGTTGGGCTGAAGCCGGTCGCAGCGGGGTCAAAACGCCCGGGTATGGTGCTCGCGAAAAAATCGGACGATGCGCCGGGTCTCAGCAGCGCCTGCCAAGTGTGGTTGAAAGCCATCGGATGCCGGTCTTGCCATGGGGGTGCAAAGGGGGGTATGAATACCGGCTGCGGGCGTTTCCCGGGGCCGTCGTCCATACGGTTCCAGTATCTTTTTGAAACGCTACCCCGGATGGTCGGCGGGGTCAACTGTTTTGTGAGGATTCGGTTAAAATTTTGTTAGGCCGGGATTAGGAGGCGCCGACCGAAGCGGGCGGCTTCCAACCCGGATTTAGCTGGCTGCACCGCATCGCTTGAAAGCTCTGCCGCATGACGTCGCCAAAATCGATTCTGCTGATCTATCCGCCGGTCGCCAAGCCTTCTGAACCACCGGCGGGACTCGCCCGGCTGGCCCGCGCGCTGGGCGCCCGGGGGATCGACTGCCGGGTTTTCGACGCCAATCTGGCGGGGCTCTGCGATTTGCTGGGCCGTGCGC
>JBAPYE010000267.1:0-1898 GCA_049284575.1 Desulfobacterales bacterium | reverse complement strand
CCCGCGCACTGGCGGTGTTGATGGCGTCTAGTCGCAGGGCGACTTCAATCAGTTTTTTGCGGTACATGGGGTTCCCTGTTGGGTCTGACAAGGGTCGAAATGAAAGATCTTGACCAGCGAGGAGGTTTTTAAATGGGCCTCGGCCATCATCAGGACGGCGCCTGCGCCCGCTCGAGCAGTTCACCGAGACTGTAGTTGACGCTGGTCACCCCGAAATCGGGCTCCCGCTGGAAAGGCTGGCGGATGTAATGCACCCGGTGGTTGCCATTGTCCATGAAGGCCACCACGGCCAGGATGAAGTCGTCTGGCTTGTTCAGGGAATAGAGGATCTCGTTTTTGGTGACCGTCACGATCTCCGCCCCGGCAGCCCGCCCCTTGACCTCGATGAAACGCAGCCGGCCGGTCCCGGGGACCCGGCTTTCGATGTCGTAGCCCAGCTTTTCGGTCTCGCGATCGACGGGCTCAAAGCCCAACTGCCGCTCCACCGCCATGACGATCTCTCTGGCACGGGCAGCCGCGGCCTGGCGGTCGACGTCGGCGACTGGAACCGGGGGCTCCCGGCCAGTCATCGCGGCGATCAGGCCCGCTGGCACCACAAGCACCCCGCCCACCACCACCGGCGGCAGGGGGGAGATCTGCCCTTCCGCTTTCAACTCGGCCAGCCGCTTTTCAAGCCGCGCCTGGAGGATGTCGGCCCGCTTGCGGGCTTCGCCGGAGACCAGCCGGGCGCCGGTTTTCCCGGCCCGCTCCTGGAGCTTGAGCTGTTCTGCGCGGTGGTCCCAGTAGGTGATCTCCTTGGTGAGGCGGTCCTTCACGGCGGCTTCGGTCTTGGCGATCAACGCCAGCTTGCGGGCGCGGATCTCGGCCAGGTGCTGCGGGACCACCCGGGCCACCGCATGGCCCTGGGCGCGCTGCTCCAATTCCCGCGTGATCCAGGCGCTCTCGGGGCGCTTAAGGAGAGCATCGACTCCCGGCTCGTCCTCGGCCAGGGGCCGGTAATCCAGGTAGGGGGCATAGTGCAGGTGGCGCGGGTCCCCGGTTTGGCCCATCTCCAGGTAAAGCATACGCTTTGAGACGATGCGGCGCTCCCCGCTGCGGGTCAGGCTGGCATCCTGGATGGCGTGTTCCAGGTAAAAGAGCACCCGCGGCGAGGTCCCCGGGTCGCGCTCATCCACCAGCACAGCCCCCCGGCGCAGGAGATCGCGGTGGCGCTCCAGGGTCAGGTCGATGACCGCATCCAAAAGCGGGTGGCCCGGGCAGACGAAGGCCGCCAGCGGCTGGCCGTGAACGGCAACCACCGGTTTTTCGAAGGCGATTCTCTCGTAGCGCGGCATCACCGGCTCCCCGAGACCGATCAGGCGATCGCGGTTGCGCACCGGGGCCGGGACGTGGCCGATTTCGTAACGGCGGGGCTCGCGCTGCCGGACGGCGCCGCCCAGGCGTTTGAAGGCTTCCAGGAAGAAGCTCGCGATATAGTGCGGCTGGAGGCGCTTGGCTTCCGCCCGCTCCATCTCCTCCCGGATGCGGTGGACGCGGCTGGTGTCCATGGCATCGTGGACCAGGGCCTTTTCCGCGATCAGGTCCTGGAGGCTTTCGCGGTCGAAAACGCCGCTGACCGCCTCGGTCAGCCTGGCGCGCACCTGGGGCTGCTCGCCGTAGCGGATGGCCTGGATCAGCAGCTCCCTCAGGGGTTTGCCTTCGAACTGCAGCTTGCCGAGGACATCGTAGACCTGGCCGCCCAGGGCCTGGCGGGCCTGTTCAAGCTTTTCAAGCAGGGTGCGATAGACGTCGCCCTCCCGGGTCTCCTCGGCCACCAGGTTCCAGAGATGGCAGACCTCGGTTTGCCCGATGCGGTGGATGCGGCCGAAGCGCTGTTCGATGCGGTTGGGGTTCCAGGG
>JBAPYE010000266.1:0-8219 GCA_049284575.1 Desulfobacterales bacterium | reverse complement strand
TCAAACAAGTCGCGGTGGTGCCGTTTGAGGTTTACCAGAAACTTTAAGATCGTCTGGCTGAAGATCGCGATCCTGCCCAGTTTGCGCATATTTGAGCGGAGGTGCACCGAGTCGAGGCGCTGTTTTTCGGTTTCAACGCCAAACACCTCGGCCAGCTTTTCAGCAGTCTGCTCGAAGATGATCTGATCCAGACCGTTTTCGATGATTCTCCGGCGCATGGAATAGAGGGTCTTTTCGCTGATGTATTTGGCCTCATCGCTTTCCTCCGGGATGTTGAGCGCATAGTGCCACTGGGCGTTAAAGCAGAGCTGCTCGATGGCGGCCTTGTCGGTGAGATCCAGCGCCTGCTGGAGCAAAAGCACCCCCAGGACGGTGTGCAGATTTTTGGTCGGCCGGCCGAAGCCGGTGTTAAACAAGGAGGCCATCTGGGCGACAGGCAGTTCCTCCAAAAGATGCTCCCGGAAAAGCCCCGCCCACCCCTGCTCGAGAATCTGCCGCCGTTTGGGACCAAAAAAGCTCCATGGGTCGAAGAGATGTTGCTGTTTGTGGTCTTTGATGCGAATCATGCCTTCCCCCGATTAAGCTGCCGTAATCATATAGGTTTTCATACCATAGCGGCTCGCGGAAGGCAAGCGGAAATTTCAGGGTTTTTCTATTTTTTCAGCAAGATAGGCTATGATGACTTTTTACCGGTCCATCAAATTTGGTCCACTTTTTTATTGCTGAGTCCCATTATTAACCAATACCTTATAAGAATATACCAAACGCTCAACCGGACAGAGCTATCCTTCCGAGGGACGTCCATTGATATATAAGTTGTTAATTTTCCTGTTCTGGCCGATGGCCACGGCGCGGTCCTTACCGTGAAAAACCCGCGATCGAAGCGCCAAAACGGGGGAACGGTTTCGTTTATGGCGGGGATACAGGTCAAGGGCGTTGACCCCGACTGTGGGGGGCATCACCGCTGCATCGTGTGCGGCAGGTTCTCGGCAAGGTTTTTTACACGCGTAAACGGCCACCTTTACAGGCGTTGCGACGCTTGCCACGCCACTTTTCTGAACCCGGCCCACAGGCTGTCGATCGAAGCGGAGCATGCGCGCTATCGACTTCACCGGAACGATCCGGCGGATAAAGAATATCGCCGGTTTTTTTCGAGGCTTGTCGACCCGTTGTTGCAACGGCTGCCGCCCCAAGCCGAGGGACTGGACTATGGCTGCGGTCCGGGACCGGCCCTGGCCTGCATGCTACGCGAGGCGGGCCATTCGGTGAGATTGTTTGATCCGCTTTTTTTCCCCGATCCGGAGCCCCTCGGCGACCTATACGATTTCATCACCTGCACCGAGACCATTGAACATTTTCACCGGCCGGCCGAGGAGTTCGCGCGCTTGGACCGGATGCTGCGGCCCGGGGGGTGGCTGGCGCTCATGACCTGTTTCCAAACCGACGATCACCGCTTCGCGGCATGGCATTATCGCCGCGATTCCACCCATGTGGTGTTTTACCGTGAGGCAACCCTGCGCCACATTGCCCGCCGGTTCGGCTGGACCTGCGAAATACCGGTAAAGGACGTGGCTCTAGTGCAAAAGCCATCCGATCGAAAGGATATGGATAAGGAAACCCGGCATGCGTGAAAATATCGATCTCGAATACTTCAAAACCCGTCTTGAGCAGCGTCTCAGGGAAATCACCGACGGGCAAAAACCGATCGCTCCCGTGGCGCTGGACCCGTCGCGCGTCGGGCGTCTGTCACGAATGGATGCCATGCAGCAGCAGGCCATGGCCCAGGCGGCCGCCCGTCTCGGCGCTATGGAGGAGCGGCGCATCCGAACGGCGCTGGACCGCATGGCGTCCGGCGATTACGGCTATTGCATGGGGTGCGAGGAAGAAATCGCCGAGGGGCGGTTGCGGGTGGACCCCAGCGCTTTGACCTGTATCACCTGCGCCCGGGCAGCGGACGGGGGGTGATGCGGGGCGCGTTGGCTCCTTGAAAATTGCCTGCAGTCCACCGTCATCCCTGGTTTTTTGAAAACAGGTGATGGAAGATATCGGCGATATAAACGATTCCAACCGGTTTGTTGTTTTCGATGACCGGCAGGCGACGGTATTTGTTTTTGACCATGCGATCCAAGATCGTCATCAAATGCTCGTCAGCCGAGGCCCCCACGACTTCCGGACTCATGATCTGCTTGACCTTTTTATTTTTGAGGACTTCAATGAAAGGCTGCATTTGGCCTTCCCATGAAATATAATCGCCGCTGTAACCATAGTTCAAAAATTCAGGACGCAGGTGGTAGAGCAGATCAAACATGGTGACGACTCCCGCCAGTTCGCTGAATTCGTCCACAACCACCAGGCTGACCGTCTTGTGGCCCGTTGCCCTTGTTTTTCCGTTCAAGATCATTTCGATTGCCAAGCGAGCAGATTCTTCCGCATGAATCTTATCGAACTCCCTGACCATAATATCCCGCGCACGCATCGTCATCTGAAAGCTCCTTTTCGACAACCGGGCAGCACGACTCAAAACGCCCGTTGATTAAACATTTTTTTAGTGAAAACGCACTCTATACTAAAACGCCGCGGCCCAGAATTCAAGGTGGAAGCCATGCGGCCGGCCTCGACTGTGCTGCGAAAGTTTAAAAACCGCCATTTTGAGTATCGGGCGGTTCCCGGGGCTGATGGAATTCTGATGCACACGGCAAGGGCGTCGTATCCGGTTTGCAACCGCCGGTGCAGCAGGCAATCCACTGTATTAACATCAATATTTGACATACAAGCGCCCCCCTGATATATCCTCAAAACCCAACCCGAACTCAACTGGAGACTTGGTTCCCATGAAACGCCAAAGCGAATACCTGCAACTGTTGCTTGACGTCACCAAAATGATCACGGCCTCGCTGGATCCCACCGAAAAATTCGACCTCATCGTGTCCCGGATCCCCCAGGTCACAGGGGTGGACGCCGCCACCATCCGGCTGTTGGACCCCTCGGGCCAAAAGCTGATCCTGAAGGCCGCCTCGGGGCTGAGCGAGACCTATCTGAACCGCGGCCCCATCGATGCCGAGGAAAGCGTGCTGTCCGCCCTGGCCGGGACCCCCATCGCGGTTTATGACGCGGCCAACGACCCCCGCATCCAGTATCCCGAAGCCGCCCGGGAGGAGGGCATCAAGAGCATCCTGGTGGCGCCGATTCCCATCCGGGGCAAGATCAACGGCATCCTGCGCCTGCTCACCCGGACCCCCCGGGAATTCGACCCGCTGGAGATCGAATTTGTCGCCGCCCTGGCCGAGCAGTGCGGCATCACCATCGAACTTGCCCGCATCCACGACGCCCAGCAGCGCCAGCTCAACTACTTTAAGGTTCTCTCCGAACTCGGCAGGACCATCAACGAAACCCGGGAGCTGGATAAAATTCTCGACCTGATCGTCACCAAGCTGCCGGCGGCGATGGGCGTCAAGGCGTGCACCATCCGTCTCATCGCATTGGACAAGGGGCGCCTGGAGCTGAAGGCGGCCCATGGGTTGAGCCGCAGCTATCTCGAACGGGGCCCGCTGGACGATGAATTGGCGACCTATTTCATCCTAGACGGAGAGCCGGTGGTGATTCCGGACGCCACCACCGACATCCACACCCTCTACCACAAAGAGGCGGCCCGCGAGGGGGTGGGCAGCATCCTGGCGGTGCCCATCCTGATCCACGGCGAAACCATCGGCATGCTTCGGCTGCTGAGTGCCGAACAGCGCCATTTCTCCACCCACGACATCAACTTTGCCATGGCCGTGGCCGAGCAAAGCGGGGTGGCGATTCAAAACGCCATCGACTACCAGAAGATGAAGGACCTGCTGCAGGCCTGCAATTCATCGAAATCCGTTTAGCGACCGGGGCCGGTCGCCGGCCCCGCACCCCCTACCCCAGCCCGACCGGGACACGGCCGACGGGTCCGCAGCGGCTCAGGATTTCGGCCCGCCCGGGCCGCGCCTGTCCGCGCCGCTGGCGCCGATCCCCAGAAAGTCCCTGGCATTGCCCCCCAGCAGCGCTTTCAGGTGGTCGTCTTTCAGCCCTGCCCGCTCAAGCCACTTCAACTCCCGGTCCCAGGCATACGGAAGGTTGGGGAAATCCGAGCCGTACATCACGCGGTCCGGCCGCAGGTCCTGGAGTTTCACCGGGTTTTCAAACGGCAGGTAGTCGGTCAGGGCCATGGCGGTGTCCAGCCAGAGGGTGTCGTGACGTTCCAGCAGCCGCTGGTAGGCGCGAAACTCGTCGGCGCCCAGGTGGGGCACACAGAGCCTCAGGCGCGGAAAGTTTTCAAGCAGGCGCGCCACCTTGGCGGCGCTGCAGGTCTGGTGGGGGTCGCAGCGGTAGGCCGGGCTGCTGGGTTCGCGGCCGGCGTGGATCACCAAAGGCTTGCCTTCGTCCGCGCAAATCTGGCAGACCGCGTCCAACGCGGCGCTGTGCATGTCGAAGCACTGGACGTGGGCGTGGAGCTTGACGCCTTTGAGCCCCAGGCCGAAGGCCTCCCGCAGGATGGCGGGGACCTCGGGCTCGCCGGGAAATACCGTGGCCAGCGCCGTCACCCGGTCGCCGAAGACGCCGCAGCGCAGGGCCGCGTAGCGGTTCAAGTCCCGCGAAATGCCCGGTTTGTGGGCGTAGAGCAGGGCGATCACGTGGGCGACCCCGCGGGCCAGCAGGAATTCCAGCAGTTCGGGGGTGCCCAGGCGGTAGCGGATGGGCCAGGCGTGGGTGTCGAACCACTGCCAGACGGCAGCCCAAACAGCGTGCGGAAAGATGTGGACGTGGGCGTCCACCACGGGCGGCAGCCCTGCCGGAACCCGCGGGCCTTCAGGATCGTTGAGCGCGGCAAGCGATGAGGTCAGCAAAGCTTCTCCAGCATGGGCAAGGTCCGCGGCAAGGCCGCCCCGCCCGGAAAGCGAACGAAACACAGCAAAAATGACAGTTCCCTAAAAATCATTTTACCCCGCCGTGCGGGGTTTTTTGCAGAAAGAAATTTTGGTGGGCCCCCCGGGAGTAGACCGGGATTTACACCCCCCCCTTGTTCTTTGTTCAATTTCTTGCGCGGACAAGAAAACGAACCGCAAGAAGCCGCCCCCTGGCCGGGGCATTGGGTTGACAACCCGGCCGGATTCAGGGATATCTGGCTGTACAAAGACAGCTTGGCCACACCCATCCACGCACACACCCCGCCCCCGCTGGGGGCTTCATCAAGGAGGTTGTGATGGCAAAGATGACCGTTAACGATCTGAACGTCAAGGGCAAACGCGTCCTGATGCGGGTGGACTTCAACGTTCCCCTGCAGGACGGCAAGGTGGTCAACGACACACGCATCCGGGCGGCGCTGCCCACCATCCGCAAACTCGTCCAAGACGGCGGCCGGCTGGTGCTGATGTCGCACCTGGGGCGGCCCAAGGGCGAGCGCAACCCGGCCATGTCGCTGGCCCCCTGCGCGCCGGTCCTGAGCGGCCTGCTGGGCCGACCGGTCGTCTTTGCGGACGACTGCATCGGTGAGGCGGTGGAATCGGCCGTCGCGGCGCTGGCCGACGGCGAGATCCTGCTGCTCGAAAACCTGCGCTACCACGAGGCCGAGACCCGCAACAACCTTGATTTTGCCGCGCGGCTGGCGCGCCTCGGGGACGTTTACGTCAACGACGCCTTCGGCACCGCCCACCGCGCGCATGCCTCCACCGAGGGCGTGACCCACTACCTGGAGGTCTGTGCGGCCGGCCTGCTGATGGTCAAGGAGCTGGACTACCTGGGGCGGCTCCTGGAAAACCCGGCCAAGCCGTTTGTGGCGGTCTTAGGGGGTGCCAAAATCTCCGGCAAGATTGACGTCATCGCCAACCTCCTGCCGCGGGTGGACCGCATCCTGATCGGCGGCGGCATGGCCTTCACCTTTTACAAGGCCAAGGGGTTTGAAATCGGGGCGTCGCTGCTGGAGGAAGACCGCCTCGGGCTGGCCCGTGAACTGCTGGCATCGGCCGGCGACAAGCTGGTGCTGCCGCCGGACTGCGTGGTGGCAGAAACCGTGGATTTCGCCGCGCGCACGGTGGGGGACCTGCGCACCGTCGATGCCGACGCCATTCCCGCCGGTTGGCGGGGGCTGGATATCGGCCCCAAATCGCTGGCGGCCTTCGAGGCCGTCCTGGCACCAGCGCGCACGGTGGTCTGGAACGGGCCCATGGGGGTCTTTGAAATTCCCCAAACCGCGGAGGGCACCTACGCCGTGGCCCGTATGCTGGCCGATGCCACCGCCGGCGGCGCCGTCACCGTTATCGGCGGCGGGGATTCGGCCGCCGCCGTGGCCAAGGCCGGCGTCGAAGACAAGGTGTCGCACGTCTCCACCGGCGGTGGGGCCTCGCTTGAGTTCCTGGAAGGCAAGGTGTTGCCCGGGGTGGCGGCCCTCAGCGACAAGCCCTGAAAAGGGTGGTGGAAACCCATTATTTACGCGAGGGGTCGGCCTTGGCGAGGGTCTCGGCCATGGCGGTCAGGTCCATGAACCACTGCTGGCGGGGCCTGCCGTTGGCGGCGTCCATCTCGGCCATCGCTTCTTCCAGCGGCAGGCTGCTGACCCCCGGGCCGCGGAGCCCCAACACCCGGATGTCGCTGGCGCCGTTTTCCAGTGCCGCCAGCAGATCGAAAGCGGCGGCGGCGCCCATGCGGCTGGCGAGGATGCGGTCGAAGGCGGTGGGGATCCCGCCGCGCTGCAGGTGCCCCAGAATGGCGGTGCGGACCTCGAACTGCCCGCAACTTTCCTCATCCAGCAGCCGCTGAATGAAATCGGTGGTGTAGCGCCGCGAGCAGTCCTCGTTTCTCAGCAGGATCACCATGCGCTTGCCCGTGGCGAAATTGTGGCGCAGCATGCCGACGTCGCGCACCAGGTCCGAAAGATGCACCCCGCTTTCGGGCAGGTAGGCCTTTTCGGCACCGGTGGCGAGCGCCCCCATCAGCGCCAGAAAGCCGCAGCGGCGTCCCATCACCTCCACGATAAAGGTTCGTTTGCCGGCGGCGGCGGTGTGCCGGATCTTGTCGACCGCCTCGACGATGTTGTTGAGACCCGTGTCAGTACCGATGGCAAAGTCCGTCCCGGGCAGGTTGTTGTCGATGGTGGCCGGCACCAGGACCATCGGAATGTTGAAAGCCGGGTAGTCCGCGCGGGCCCCCTGCAGCTGCAGGATCTTGAGGTAGAGGTCCCAGCCGCCGATGGCGATCAGGCCTTTGAGACGCCGACGCTCCAGGCTGCCGGCGATCCGGCCGAGGCTCTCGGGGTCGAGTTCCAGGCTGCTGCGGGCGGTGCCGATCTCGGAGCTGGGGCGATTCATCCAGGTGACCAGCGCGTTCCACTCGAGCAACTGAAAATCATTTTGAATCATCCCCAGGAACCCGTGATGCGCGCCGAACACCGGCACCCCCTGGTTGAGCAGGCAGCGGGCGGCCACGCTCAGGGCCGTGTTCATTCCGGGCGCATCCCCCCCGCCTGTCAAGATGGCCACGGCGCCGTCATCGCTACTTTTCTTGGCCGGCTGGATACGGGTCAGGGTCTTGGCCAGCTTCAGCGCCCGCCGGAACCCCTCCCCCCGCAGTTCCTGAGCACGGGCGTAATTGCCGTGGTCGATCTCTTCATTGACCGTCCGGCTTTTTTCCAGCACCTCGTCCAGGGGCGTGGCCTTCACCTGGTTTTTGACCAGTCCCAGCATGCAGGGTGCGGGGGGCGCATCGGCGGACAGCAGGCAGTCCACGGCGGCGCTGCCCAGCCGGGTGGCCAGAATCCGGTCAAACGCCGTGGGCGAGCCGCCGCGCTGAATGTGCCCCAGGACGGTCAGGCGGACATCGATCCCCAGGCGCTGAGCGAGGAGGTTCTTGACCTCGCCGGCGTGAATCTTGAGCCCGTCCGCGTGCCGAGCACCCTCCGAGACGATCACCATCTGGTGGGGGCGGCCGGTTTCCTGGCTTTGGGCGATGGCCCCGACCATTTTCTGGTGCCAGCGAGGGCCCAGCTCCTCCTCGGGCACCAACACCCACGAGGCCCCGCCGCCCAGGGTCGCCATCAGGGCCAGGTAGCCGCAGTGGCGCCCCATGGTTTCCACCACGAACGTCCGCTGGTGGGAGGCGGCCGTGGAGCTCAGGTTGTCCATCGCCCGCAGGATGTGGTTGAGGGCCGTGTCGGCGCCGATGGACATGTCCGTTCCGAAGAGGTCGTTGTCGATGGA
>JBAPYE010000265.1:0-3171 GCA_049284575.1 Desulfobacterales bacterium | reverse complement strand
GGCAGACCGCCGGCCATCCGCAGCTCCATGTCCTCGCCGGCGTTCAGGCCCGCACCGCTGCCGCAGCAGAAGGTCTGCTCGCGGATGGTGCCGGCCGGCATTTCATAGAAATGGTTGCAGACGTTGTTGATGACGTAGCGGGGTTCATCCAGCAGCCCCATCCCGCGGGCGGGGTTGCAGGAGTCGTGGAAGGTGACCTTGAGGTGGTCGTTGCGCCGAAGGTCCAGGTCCAGCTTGCCGTGTTTGATGAGGTCGGCGGTGAACTCGGCAATGTGAACCATTTTGGTGGACTTGGCGTTTTCGAACTTGGTGCCGGTAATCGGGGAGACGGGCTCCTCGAGGAAATCGGCCGGCCCGTTCATGGTGTCCATGTACTGGTTGATGACGCGCCACATGTGGCCGCACTCGCCACCGAGAATCCACTTGACCCCCAGGCGTTTGGCCTCCAGATACATCTTGGCGTTGAGCCGCTTCATGGTTTCATGGGAGGTGAAGAAGCCGAAGTTGCCGCCCTCGGAGGCGTAGGTGCTCCAGGTGACGTCGAACCCGTATTTTTCCTTCAGGAAATGGAACAGGATCATGTACCCCATGCAGGTATAGGTTCCCGGGTCGGCGAAGACGTCGCCCGACGGGGTGATGAACAGGATGTCAGCGCCCTTTTTGTTGAATTGGGGCGCCACCCGCACACCGGTGACCTCCTCGATGTCGTCCACGAAAAACTCGAGCATGTCCTTGAAGGCGTGCGGCTGGATGCCGAGGTGGTTGCCGGTGCGGTAGCAGTTGGCCACCGGGGTGGCGATCCAGTCGATGTTGAGTCCCAACAGGTTGAGCAGCTCCCGGCCGATGATGGTAATTTCGGCGGTGTCGATGCCGTAGGGGCAGAAAACCGAGCAACGGCGGCACTCGGTGCACTGGAAGAAATAGTACCACCACTCCTTGAGGACATTCAACGTCATCGGGCGCGCGCCGATCTGCTTGCCGAAGCCCGCCTTGGCGAGAATTTTGCCGGCGGCGGTGAAGTCGTTGCGGTAGACCGAGCGCAGCAGCTCGGCTCGCAGGACCGGCATGTTCTTGGGGTCCCCGGTGCCCAGGAAAAAGTGGCATTTGTCGGCGCAGGCCCCGCAGCGGACACAGATGTCCATGAAGATCTTGAAGCTGCGGAAGCGCTCCAGGCGCTCCTTGAGGCCCTCGTGGATTATCTGCTGCCAGTTTTCCGGCAGGTGCCAGTCGTCCTCCAGCGGGTTCCAGGGCCGGGCGTAGGGCAGGCTCAGGGTATCGACGCTTTTGGGGTTGGACGCATAGCAGTACATGCCCTTGCGGATGGTGATCGGGGTGTCCATCCAGCCGGTCAGCTTGGGCGGCTTGTGGTCGATCTGGGTGAAGAATTCATCTGATTTCGGAAGATCGCTCATTACTTACTCCTTTTCCTCTGGCGCCTGGGGTTCCGGCTGTTTGTCCACCGGCAGACCGGCCTCGATCATTTTCTCTCTGAATTCGTCCTCGTAGGCCTCGTAGGTATGAACCTTGACCGGGTAGTTCCACGGGTTGATATGCCGTCGGGCGCGCGTATCGGTAGGCAGGTTGCGGGTCGGGCTGAGAAAAACGCCGCCCAGGTGCATCAGCTTGCTGACGGGGAAGTATGCCAGAAGAACGCTGACAAAGAACAGATGCACGTAGAAGATGGCGCCGATGCCTTCGGGAATCGTGGGGTGGAAGGTCACCAGGCCCATGGTGAGTTCCTTGGCCGCCACGACGTCCACTTTGGTGAAGTAGCGCATCATGATTCCGGTCAGGGCGATCCCGCCGATCAGGAACAGCGGGAAGTAGTCTGATGCCAGCGAGATGTACTTGACGTTGGGGATGAAGATGCGCCGCAGAAAGAGGTAAAGCACCGCGGCCAGCAGGACGATGCCCGAGAGGTAGACTACCGGCAGCCCGAACTGGAAGAAGGCATCCACCCGTTCCAGCAGGCCGACAAAGGCCGGCACCGGTTCGGTGAACAGGCGCAGGTGACGGATCAACACTGTCAGGAAAGTGTAGTGAAAGGCGAGTGCACCGATCCACAGAAAGATTTCCAGTTTGTACTGGAGCCGGTCGCCGTCTTTTTTGGCCGCCCGGGTGTTGCGGAAAAGCGAACGGAACAGGACGATTTCAAAAAACATCCGGGCGATGACGCCCCAGGTGGAGGTGGGGTTGTCGATCTTGTTCTGCTTGATCCAGGGCAGCGACATCTGCTGGCCGCAGGTGGTCGGAATCCGGAATGGAACCGCCGAGCGGCTCCAGCCCATCACCCGGTTGAAAAAACCGGCTACGAAGGCCACGAAGGCCACGTAGGGGATGATGATTCCAAAAAGAATCTGCCCGCCCGGGACCTTGACGCCCAGATAGGCCAGTGCGAAGAGCAGCAGGACTGCTACGAGGGAAAATAGATAATTCACATTCATTTAGCGTAACCTCTCTCCCTTGCTCCGATATGGCAATGGGCGCGTCCGCGCGTTTGTCGGCCGAAACGGCCTTGGCTGGAACCGTGCCGGAACCCTTTACCCCATGGCGGGGCCGCGCCGCGACGCCAAACGCCGGATATCCTCTGCCGTACCGTGAGCCTCCTGAAAAATTAAACGTTAACATCCCAGGGAACCGGTTTAATTTTCCGGGTCCTCTTTGATCAAGCCCGCTCTTTCGAATGCACGGTATATGGTGTTGCGCTCCGTGGTGGCCTTCAGCTGGTAGATCTTTTCGCGGCATTCCATGAAAAGGTCAAACGCCAGAAAGCCGAGCGTGTCGATGCGGCTTTCGATCTCAACCAGCGCCTCCTGCAGTTGCTGGGCGTAAATTTCCTTGCCGTAATGGCGACGGAGAACGGTTTTGAGTGAAAAGATGAAAGATGTTGCCTGGGATGGCGTGAAGGCCTGGACCGCCCGGATACGGATCAAGGGGTCGAGAAAGGGCGTCGCGGTTTCGCGGTCGATGCCGTTCACAACCTGGTCGAAGAGCCCCGTCAACCCGTCTCGAAAACTCATGCCGACCGGGTTGCTGAAGGGGTCCTGCCGTTTCTTGAGAAATTGACTGGTGTCGGGGGCGTAGGAAGCCGCCACCTCGTCAAACCATTTGGCGACGACCGCGGATTTTCTTTTTTCCAGAAAAAGCGCCAGGTTTTTTTGACTCAAAATG
>JBAPYE010000264.1:0-8932 GCA_049284575.1 Desulfobacterales bacterium | reverse complement strand
TCCGAGCGCCACGCGGTGCTTGCCCAGGTCGCCATGGCCCTGCGCCGCGCACGCGGCGACCTGATGGGGGCGGCGGCGGCCAACACCGGCAAGGTCTTGACCGAATCCGACCCCGAGGTGTCCGAGGCGGTCGATTTTGCCGAATTCTACCCCTTCAGCGCCCGGCACTTCGCCCATCTGGACACCGTCGCCTGCGCCGGGCGGGGGGTCGGGCTGGTCATCACCCCCTGGAATTTTCCCATCGCGATTCCCTGCGGCGGGCTGACCGCGGCTCTCGCCGCCGGCAACACCGTGATCTTCAAACCGGCGTCGGCCGCGGTGCTGACCGCCTGGCAGCTGTGCCGCTGCTTCTGGGAGGCCGGGGTGTCGCGCAACGTGCTGCAGTTTCTGCCCTGCGCCGGCGGGTCCATCGGGCGCGAGCTGGCGCGTCACCCCGACGTGGATTTCATCATTTTAACCGGCGGCACGGATACCGGGTTGGCCCTTCTGCGGGAGCGTCCCGAGCTGCGCCTGGCAGCCGAAACCGGCGGTAAAAACGCCACCATCGTGACGGCCATGTCCGACCGCGACCAGGCCATCAAGAACGTGCTGCACTCGGCTTTCAGCAACTGCGGCCAGAAGTGTTCGGCCACCTCGCTCCTGATCCTGGAAAAGGAGGTTTACGACAGCCCGGTGTTCCGCAAGCATCTGGTGGACGCCGCCAGCAGCCTGGCGGTGGGCTCTGCCTGGGATTTCGAAAACAAGCTGGGGACCCTGGTCCAACCGCCGCGCGGCGACCTGCTGCGGGCCCTGACCACGCTTGAGCCCGGAGAATCCTGGGCCCTGGCCCCGCGTCCGGCGCAGGACAACCCCTACCTCTGGACGCCGGGGATCAAGTGGGGGGTGCAGCCGGGCAGCACCACCCATCTCACCGAGTTCTTCGGCCCGTTGCTGGGCGTGATGCGCGCGGATAACCTGGCGCACGCCATCCGCCTGGTCAACCAGACCGGCTACGGCCTGACCTCGGGGCTCGAGAGCCTCGACAAACGCGAGCAGGCCCGCTGGATTGCCGGCATCCGGGCCGGCAACCTCTACATCAACCGCGGCACCACCGGGGCCATTGTGCTGCGGCAGCCCTTCGGCGGGATGCGCAAATCGGCCCTGGGGGCCGGCATCAAGGCCGGCAGCCCGAATTACGTCACCCAGTTCATGACTTTCCGCGAGACCGCCCCGCCGACGGTGGGCGCCCTGGAAAAGGAGAGCGCCCTGCTGCGGCTGATCCAGGAGTGGCAGCTGAAGCTCGCCTGGGGGGCGTTTGACCCGGCCCTGTGCACGGACCTGGAGAAGACCGTGCGGGCCGTCAAAAGCTACCTCTACCACTACGAGCAGGAATTCTCCCGGTCCAAGGATTATTTTCACCTGCGCGGCCAGGACAACATCTTCCGCTATCGGCCGGTGGGCGCCGTGGCTGTGCGACTGGAGCGGCGTGACAGCCTCTTCGATGCCCTGGCCCGCATCGCCGCGGTGCGGATCGCCCGCTGCCCGCTGCGGGTGAGCATCCCGCCCGAGCTGGACAACGCGGTCACGGCCTTTATCGCCGGCCGCGAGGGAGAGCGCCTGGTGGACGGGGCCGCCGTGGTGCGCGAGGCGGATGCGGCCCTGGCCGGCCAGCTGCAGAGCCTGGCGCGCATTCGGTATGCCGGGCCGGAGCGTGTGCCGCCGGCGGTGTTCGCCGTGGCGGCCAAGACCGGGTTTTACATCGCCCGCAACCCGGTGCTGATGGAAGGCCGGATCGAGATGCTCAACTACTTCCTCGAGCAGAGCATCTGCGACAGCTATCACCGTTACGGCAACCTGGGGGAACGGGCGCTTTGAGGCCAAGTCGCAGGGTCCCGGGCCGCCCGCCGGCAGATGGTAACCCGCATGTGTTCGGCCCCTGATGGACTTCCGCTCCAGGTGGCGCCTGCGGTCCCGGTGGCAGGCGTTGTACTGGCGGCCGGGAGCGGCGCCCGCATGGGGCGCATCAAGCAGCTGCTGCCCTTCAAGGGCGCGCCGCTGCTGGCCCACGTGGTGGTGAGCGCCCGCGGCGCCGGTCTGCAGCCGGTGATTGTGGTGCTGGGGCACCATGCCGCCCGCATTCGCCGGGAAGTCGACCTGGCGGGCACCCGGGTCGTGATCAATCCGAATTACAGATGCGGTCAGAGCACTTCCCTCGTTCGGGGCCTCGAAGCCGTGCCGTCGGCCTGCCGGGCGGCCCTTTTCCTGCTGGGCGATCAGCCCCTGGTCTCTCCGGGGCTGATCGCGCGGATCGTTGCCCGTTACCGCCGGACCCGCGCCCCGGTGGTGCTGCCGACCTTCAGGGGGCGCCGCGGCAACCCGGTGCTGATTGACCGGTCGCTTTTTGCGCGTCTGGCCGGCCTGAGCGGTGATCAGGGAGCCCGCGGGCTTTTTCGGGAGTATGCCGGCCGGATCGAAAGGGTCGCGGTGGACGATCCCGGGATCCATCTGGATGTGGACACCTGGCAGGACTATCAGGATCTCCTCCAGGCGCCTGAAACCCGATCCCCTTTAGGAGTGAAAAATGGCTGAAACCGTGAAAATCACCTTTGATGGAAAAACCGTTGAATTGCCCCTGCTGATCGGAACCGAGGGGGAGCGGGCCATCGACATTTCAAAGCTGCGGGCCGAGACGGGTCTGATCACCTGGGATCCGGGCTTTGCCAACACCGGCAGCTGCTCCAGCGCCATCACCTTCATGGACGGCGAGCGCGGGATCCTGCACTATCGGGGCATTCCCATCGAGGAGCTCGCTGAGCGCTCCAGCTTCAAGGAGACCGCCTATCTGCTGGTTCACGGGGTGCTGCCGACGCGCAAGGACCTCAACCGCTTCTCGGTGCTGTTAAACGACCATTCGCTGGTGCATGAGGACATGCAGATCTTTTACCAGAACTTTCCGCGCGCCTCGCACCCCATGGGGATCCTCTCTTCCATGGTGAACGCCCTGAAAAGTTTTTACCCGGTGCTCTCCACGATCGAAGAGGAAATCAATATCACCGTGACCCGTCTGCTGTCCAAGGTGAGAACCCTGGCGGCCATGTCCTACAGAATTTCCCGCGGCCACAAAGTGGTCTACCCGCGGCCGGATCTCCCCTACTGTGCGAATTTTCTCAACATGATGTTTGACTCGCCGGTAAACGCTTATGTCATCGACGAAGACGTCGTCCGGGCGTTGAGTGTTTTCTGGATCCTGCACGCCGATCATGAACAGAACTGCTCCACCTCCGCGGTTCGGATTGTGGGCAGCGGCCGGGTCAACCTGTACGCGGCCATTTCAGCCGGAATCGCGGCGCTTTGGGGGCCGTTGCACGGCGGCGCCAACCAGGCCGTGATTGAAATGCTGACGATGATCAAGGATGACGGCATCAGCATTCGGCGCGTGCTGGAGCGGGCCAAGGACCGCCATGACCCCTTTCGGCTGATGGGCTTTGGCCACCGGGTCTATCGGACCTATGACCCGCGCGCCAAGATCATGAAAAAGATGTGCGACCGAGTGCTCAGAAAGTTCAACCTCCAGGACCCCCTGATGGACATCGCCCAGGAACTCGAAGCCGCGGCCCTGGCGGACGATTATTTCGTCGACCACAACCTTTACCCCAACGTGGACTTTTACAGCGGGATCGTGTTGCGGGCGATCGGGATTCCCACCAACATGTTTACGGTGATGTTCGCCATCGGGCGGCTGCCCGGTTGGATCGCCCAGTGGAAGGAAAGCATGGATGACCCCGACTGGCGTTTGTGCCGGCCCCGCCAGCTTTATGTCGGCCCCAGGATGACCCACTACGTTCCCATCGATGAGCGCGGCTGAAATCGCCCCCTGCGCCGGTTGCGGACTTCGGAGCGGGACACCGGCGGCCCAGCTTTTCGCTCCTCCCGCACCGACCGCCCCCGGGCAGCACCAGGTTGAGCAGGACGCTCAGGAGGACATGGGCACCCCCCGCAACCGCGAGACCGCGGAGGGTTGCCGGGATTCCCCACGTCTGGGCGCCGTAGATGATCGGGGCGATAAAGGCGAAGGATGACACCAGGAAGATCGGTAACCGGAAGGCGGGGGATGGATCGCTAATTCAGCGGAAAAGCAATCAAAACCAAACGTCTGCGGCAGCTCAGGGGGCTGTAGGCTGGCCGTGTCTCCAAAATGCGCCACCCTCGGGTTGGCAACCAAAAAGGTGTTTATAAGTGGGGATCTTCTTAAGCAAATTGGTTTGGCATGTCAAGACCACAAATAAACACCTTTCAGGTGGCCGGCTTTTCTGAAAGCGGCGGACGGCAGGCTTGGGATCGATGGCGGGCGGCGGACGGTTTCTGGGGGTCAGCGCCCGTGGTCGAAAGTGCTTTCGTGCCGTGGTTCGAATGGACTCAAATCCCCGAGGGGGCGGTCAAAGGTGAATTTGGACGGCACCGCCACCATGTTGTGGGCGGCCTCGTTGACGTTCCCGCCGGTGAGCGAAAAGGGGAGTGAGACCACGAACAGCGCGGAGCCGGCAACGATCGCGACAAGCCCCAGGGGCCTGACGATCAGGGCATCGGCCCACATGGCTGACCTGGAGATCTCCTCCTGGGATCTGTACTCGGCCAGGGCCGCGCCGCCAAGGGGGACCATCAGCAGGCTGGCGACCACGGCCAGAATGGTAACCGTTTTAAAGAAGTGTTGCATCCGTACCTCCTGTTTTAAAATCAAATAACGGTCTGCCCGTCGGCACCCGGGCGCGTCGGGGTTGAACACCCAATTCGATAGCGCTATACATCGGCAGGCACGTTTCTGAACTTTAACCCGGGGCCCCGGCGATCTCCTGCGCCCCTATCGCGAATGGCGGTGCATGTCAACGCAGCCTCAACCGCAATCCCCGTCCCCGGTCCTCATCGAGGTGGCAGTGGCCCTGCCGGTCCAGCGCACCTACACCTACAGTGTGCCGGCGCCCATTCAGGCCCAGTTGCAGCCGGGCAAGCGCACCCTGGTGCCCTTTGGCAGGCGCCGGGTGACCGGCTACGTGCTGGGGGCGGGCGCACCGCCCGACGATGTTCTGGAAATCAAAGCGGTGCTGGATATCCTGGATGAACGGCCGCTTTTCCCGGCCGCCATGATCCCGTTTTTCAGATGGGCGGCCGACTACTATCTTCACCCCCTGGGCGAGGTGATCAAGGCGGCCTTGCCGCAGGGCATCAATCTCTCCGACTGTGCGGCGCTGCACCTTACCCCCGAGGGGCGGGCGGCCCTGGCGCAGGACCCGCTGCCACCCCCCGTCCGGCAGGTGTTGGCGCACCTCGCCAAAAGGGCCTGCCAGGTGAACGCGCTCGAGCACGCCCTGGGGGGCGCGGTCTCTGCGGCCCTGCTGCATTCCCTGGTAGACTCGGGTTGGGTGGTCCGTGCGCGGGTCCTGCAGCGGCCTCCGATCCGCTGCCGAACCGAGCGTTATGTCGCGCTTGCGCCCACTGCCGGTCAGGGAGACTTGGCGGGGCTGACGCCCAAGCGCCGCCGGCTTTTCGAGGCGGTGGCCGGCGCCGGTGAGATATCCCTCAGGCGCCTGCGGGCGACCATGCCCACCGCCGGCGACCTGCTCAAGCCATTGGTGCGATGCGGGCTGCTGGGGGTGTTCGAAAAGGCGGTCTACCGGGATCCGTTCGGCGAACCCATCGAGCCGGACAGCGCCCGTCAGCTGACCGATGAGCAGGCGGCGGCGGTGGCCCGGGTGGGGGCCGCGCTGTCGGGCGGCTTTGCACCTTTTCTGCTGGCGGGGGTGACCGGCAGCGGCAAGACCGAGGTCTATCTCCAGCTGGCGGCGCAGGCCGTCAGCCGTGGCCGAACCGCCCTGGTACTGGTGCCCGAGATCGCCTTGATCTCTCAGACCGAGCGGCGCTTCCGGGCGCGCTTCGGGGAGCGGGTGGCCGTTTTGCACAGCGGCCTTTCGGCCGGCGAGCGCTTTGACCAGTGGCTGCGGATCGCCCAGGGCGACACCCCCATCGTGATCGGGGCGCGCTCGGCCGTTTTCGCCCCCCTCGAGAACCTTGGCCTGATCGTCGTTGACGAGGAGCATGATACTTCCTACAAACAGGACCACGGGCTGCGCTACCACGCGCGGGACCTGGCGGTGGTGCGCGCCAAGCAGGCCGGCTGCGTGGCCCTGCTGGGCTCTGCGACCCCCTCGGTGCAATCCTGGCACAATGCCCGAAGGGGCAAGTTCACGGCCCTGCGGTTGACCCGACGGGTGGAAAACCGGTCTCTGCCCGACATCACGGTTGTCGACCTCACCGAGACCCGCGATGTGCGGGGGACCCGGCGTTTTATCACGCCGACGCTGGAGACGGCCATCGGCGCGGTTCTGGCCCGCAACCAGCAGGCCCTCTTGTTTCTCAACCGCCGCGGCTTTGCCAGTCTGCCGATTTGCGCCGCCTGCGGCGAAGCGCTCAAGTGCGCCAACTGCGACATCACCCTGACCTACCACCGCCACGCCAATGCCTATCGCTGCCATTACTGCGGGTTTTCGCGTTCGGCGGCCGCCTCCTGCCCGGTCTGCGGTTCCTCGCAGATCAAGCTGCTGGGGCTGGGGACCGAAAAGGTTGTCCACGGGGTGGCCGCGCTGTTTCCCGAGGCCCGGGTGGCCCGTATGGATCGCGACACCACGGGTCGTAAAGGCGAGATGCTCAGATTGCTCAAGGGGTTGCGGGACGGCACGATCGACATTCTGGTGGGTACCCAGATGGTGGCCAAGGGCCACGACTTTCCCAACATCACCCTGGTGGGGGTCATCTGTGCGGACATGTCCCTGAGTTTCCCGGATTTTCGTGCCGGCGAGCAGACCTTTCAAATCCTGGCCCAGGTGGCCGGCCGCGCCGGCCGCGGCGGGGCGCCCGGCCGGGTCATCCTGCAGACCTACACGCCCGGGCATTTCAGCATTGTCGCGGCCCGCCAACAGGACTTCGACCTTTTTTTCCGGAAGGAGATCGAATTTCGCCGCACCCTGAACTACCCCCCCTTTGCGCGCCTGGTGCAGTTGAAAATTTCCGGCAAGCACAAGGACCGCACGGCGGACAGCGCCGTGGTTTTGGGCGGCATCTGCCGCCGGCTGAGACTCAGTGACGCGGGCCTAGCCCGCGCCATCGAGGTGTTGGGCCCGATCGAGGCCCCCTTGGCCAGGGTCGCCCGGCGCTACCGATGGCAGATTCTGGTCAAGGGCCTCGGAGCCGGGCCCCTGAGGCGCTTTTTACATCTGTTGATGACGGATGCCGGCGGCGCTCTGAGCCCGCCTCAGGTGCGGGTGGACGTGGACGTCGACCCGGTTTTTATGCTGTGAGTGCCGGCGCCCACGGAAGCCCCCTTGGGGTTCGCGCTTGACTTCGAAGCCCAGGGGCACTAGGTTCCGTTTGAAATTTTTATCCGAGGTGAAAAAATGATCCCACTCCGCGTGTTACGATGGCTCCTGCTGAGCCTGGTGGTGCTGTTCGCCGGTTCGGCGCTGGCTGATCAACCCGTGCCGCTGGCGGTCGTGGAGACGACCGTCTTTGAATTCGAACCGGTGGTGGACGGTACGGCCGTTCGTCACGAGTTTACCATCGCCAACCGGGGCGAGGCCGCCTTGGACATCCTGAAAGTCCGTACCGGCTGAGGGTGCGCAGCGGTCTCATATCCGAGACACATCCCTCCCGGCGGCGAGGGCAAGATCAAAATCCAGGTGGATTCCACCGGCTACGGCGGCCGCGAACTGCGCAAAAGCGCCGTCGTGGAGACCAATGACCCCCGGAATCCCGCAATCACCCTGCAGATTTCAGGTAAAGTGGCGCGCTTTGCCACCGTTACGCCCCATTCGGTCCAGTTTACAGGGTCGGTGGGCGACGAATTGACGGCTGTGGTGCGGATCCTTCCCGAGCCGCAATTTCCCTTCACGGTGTTATCGGTCACCGCCCAAAGGGGGGACAGCATTCGCTGCAGCTTCCAGCAGGTGACCGAATCAGGGCGCCCGGTGTACCTGGTCAATGTGGAGAACCTGAAGGCCGACAAGGGGCGCTATCACGATGTCGTGCTGGTGAAAACCGACAGCCGGATCCGGCCCGAGATCAAAATCAGCGTTTACGGGAATTTGTATGAACGTCCGCCCAAAAGCCAGTCCTGAGATCCGGGTCGTCGCCTTTGACTGCGACGGGGTGATGTTCGACTCCGCCGACGCCAACCGGGCCTTTTACAACGACATCCTGCGGCGCATGGGCAAGGGCGAGATGACCCCGGCGCAGTTTGCCTACACCCACATGCACGCGGTTCAGGATTCCATCGCCCACCTGTTTCCCGATCCCGCCGAGCAGTCCCAGGCCCACGCCTGTCGGATGGGGATTAAATACGATCAGTTTATCCCCATCATGCAGATGGCCCCGTATCTCAAGCCATTGTTACAGAACCTCAGGCGGCACTTCAAGACCGCCGTCGCCACCAACCGCACCGACAGCATGCCGCGCGTGATGTCGGATCACGGGCTGGAGGGTTACTTCGACCTCGTAGTCAGCGCCGCCGATGTGCGCCGTCCCAAGCCGGACCCCGAGCCGCTGCTGAAAATCCTGGAACACTTCGAAGTGTCGCCGCGGGAGATGATCTACGTGGGAGATTCGGAAGTGGATCGGCTGGCGGCCGCCGCAGCCGGTATTCCGCTGGTGGCCTACAGGAATCGCGAACTGGCCGCTGATTTTCACGTCGAGGACATGAAGGCCCTGGAAGCGCTGCTGCTTAACGGCGGTCCCGGGCGCTGATCGCCCCCCCGGCTTATCTCTGCACCCCCGCCGTCATTTTTACTGAAACCCCCCGCCCAGGCCGGGCCGCGGCTTTCGACGGCCGGTTGCCCTGCAGCTGCGATTCAGGCCGCCGGCCGGCCGGCGCAGCCGGCGGCAACGTGGCTGCGGACCCGTTCCAGGG
>JBAPYE010000263.1:0-6078 GCA_049284575.1 Desulfobacterales bacterium | reverse complement strand
CGATGCGCCCAGCGGCGGCGTCGGCAAACTGGTTGGGGTCGATGATATCACGGGTTTCGCGATCCGCGGACACCTCCTGGCCGGCTATCACCAGGGGGATTGCCAGGGGCTCATCTTGCGCGGATTTGCGCCATCGACGGCGGATTCCGTCGGCCCAGCCGCGGTTGGCCGTCACCGCCCAGTCGGTGTCGGGCTCGTTGGTGAAAGCGCCCGTGTGGAAGGTGCCCATCTTCTCGGGAAACATCTCCCGGCCGCGGTCCTGGACGCGGTGGGGGGTCTTGCCGGCCCGCTCCTGGTGGGCGAAGGCCTCCAGAAACTGGTTTTCCAGAAATTTCCAGCGGGGGGAATCGGTTTTCAGGTCGAACGAGTGCCGCAGGAAGTTTTCCTCGGCCGTGTTTTCATCCAGGCGGCGGATCAGATAGGCAATCGCGTTGATGAACTGGTCGCGGGTGGCCACGGGGGCATAGAGCAGAACCTCGCCGGAGATTTCCTGAACGGCGCGGCGCACATGATCGGCCATGCCCTCCAGCATTTCAAACGTGACGCAGTCGCTCACCCCGTGGTGATGGGCGAGCTCGCAGGCATAGGCCAGGTCAAAGAGATTGTGCGACGCGATCCCCAGATGCACCGCCCGGATGTTTTCCGGAAGCATCCCGAAGGCCACCATGCGCTTGTAGTTGGCGTCGACGTCCTTTTTGTTGTCGTAGGGGGCCAGGGGCCAGTTGTTGAGGGCCGACTCGACCTGCTCCATTTCCATGTTGGCGCCCTTGACGATCCGGATCTTGACGGGACTGCCGCCGGCCGCCACCCGGCTGCGGGCCCAGTCGGTCAGCTCCTGTTGAAGGTTATATGAGTCCGGCAGGTAGGCCTGCAGAACAATTCCGGCGGCGTGCCGCTTGAATTCGTCGCGATCCAGGGTGCGGGTGAAAGCGGCGGCCGTGATCTCGAGATCCCGGTATTCCTCCATGTCCAGGTTGACGAACTTGGGCACCCGGCGGCCGTCGCGATGTTCGTAGACATGGTCCCGGGCCGCACGGTAGAGCCGGGAAAGACGCTCTTCCAGAACCGCCAGGGTGTGCTCGAAGGCCAGGGAGGAAATCTGGGAGAAAATCGTCGATATCTTGACGGAAATGTACTCGATATCCGGCTGCTTGAGGTCGGCCAGGTAGGTCTCCAGGCGGTAGCGGGCCTCGTCTTCGCCCAGCACCGCCTCCCCGAGGTGGTTGATGTTCATCCGCACCCCCGCCTGCCGGCGGCTTTCCAGGTGGGGCATGAACACCTCGGGTTCGCCGGCGATGATCGAGCGGCTGCTGTTGCGGCGCAGCTGCGCAACGATGCGCGGGACCGAAATCCCCGGAAAATGCCGCCCCAGCGCCATAAACAGCCGCACCAGAAACGTTTCCGTCACGCTGAAAAACGCCGGGACCCCGTAGCCGCGAAAGATGGTGTTGAGCTGGTCGGCCACCCGGGCGGGATTCTCGGCGCGAAAGCTCTGGTCCATCATCTTGGTCAGGATCACCTTGTCCAGGGGATGCGAGAGCAGGCGCCGCATCTGGTTCTGCAGGCGTTTCTCCTCGCGGGTCAGCAGGTCGTTGGCGCGGTTCTGCCATTTGGCCGCCAGCGCCAGGGCGGCGGTCACGATCGGGTCTTGGGACGGCGTCTTCATGGTTGGGATGGTCCTCCGTTGGTCTGGCCGCCCAGATAGGCATCGCGCACTTCCGGATTGCTGAGCAGGGCCTCGGCCGCGTCCTCCAGCACGATGCGGCCGACTTCCATGACATACCCGCGATGGGCAAGTTTCAGCGCCGCCCGGGCGTTCTGCTCCACCAGCACGACGGTCACACCGGCGCGGTTGATTTCACGGATGGTTTCAAAAATCGTCTTCACCAGGATGGGGGCCAGCCCCAGGCTGGGTTCGTCCAGCAGCAGAATCCGGGGCGCGGCCATCAGCGCCCGGCCGATGGCCAGCATCTGCTGCTCGCCGCCGCTCAGGGTGCCGGCCATCTGTTCGGACCGCTCCTTGAGGCGCGGAAACAGGGTGTAGATCCAGGCCAGCGTCTTCTGGATGCGGCCGAGGTCGGTGGCCGTGAAGGCGCCCAGATTGAGGTTCTCGTTGACCGTCAAAGTCCCGAACACCCGACGGCCTTCGGGTGATTGGGCAATCCCGCGCTTGACGACCTCGTGGGCCTTGAGGGTGTGCAGCGGGGTGTTGCGAAAAAGGATGCTGCCCTCGGAGACCTTGACCAGCCCGCTGATGGCCATCAGGGTGGTGGATTTGCCGGCCCCGTTGGCGCCCAGGATGGTGACGATTTCGCCCTCGTCGACCTCCAGGCTGATGCCGTGCAGGGCCTCCACGTTGCCGTATTTGACATGCAGGTTCTCGAGTTTCAGCAGCATCGCCGGCCCCTCTACTCCTCGTCTGTGCCCAGGTAGGCTTCGATGACCCGGGGGTTTTGCTTGATGGCGGCGGGATCGCCTTCGGCAATCTTGGACCCGTATTCGACCACCACGATCTGCTCGCAGACCTTCATCACCAGGCTCATGTCATGTTCGATCAGCAGAACCGTGACGCCCCGCGCGCGGATGCTGCGAATCAGATCCACCAGCGCGGCGGTCTCCTGATCGTTCATGCCGCCGGCGGGTTCGTCGAGGATGATCAGGCGCGGCTGGGTCGCCAGGGCCCGCGCAATTTCAAGGAGCCGTTGGTTGCCGTAGGACAGGTTGGCGGCCATCTGATCGGCCTGTTGGCCCAGCCCCACGAAGCGCAGCTCGCCTATCGCCATGTCGAGGGCCTTGCGCTCCTCGCGGCGCTGAAAGGGCAGCCGCGCCATGGCCGCCCAGGCGCCGGCCCGCATGCGGCAGTGGCAGCCGGCCAGCACGTTCTCCAGGGCCGAGAGCTTCTGAAAGAGGCGAATGGTCTGAAAGGTGCGGGCAATGCCCAGGGAGACGATCTGGTGGGTCGGCAGCTTGACCACGGAGCGGTCTTCGAAGCGGATGTCCCCCTGGTTTGGGCGGTAGTTGCCGGTAATCAGGTTGAAGATCGTGGTCTTGCCGGCCCCGTTGGGCCCGATCAGCCCGACGATCGAACCGCTCTCGACCGTGTAGGAGACGTCGTCCACGGCCTTTAGACCTCCGAAGGTCTTGGTCACCTTTTCCAGCTGCAACAGGCTCATGGCTTGGCCTCGCCCGCCGCCAGGTCGCCCGCCGGCGGATATTTGCGGGGCTGCGGCGGCAGAATGCCCTCGGTCCTGAAAATCATCATGGCCACCATCGCGGCCCCGAAGATCAGCATCCGGGCGGTGGCGAACTCTCTGAAGACCTCCGGCAGGCCGACCACCAGAAAGGCCCCCAGAATAACGCCGGGAATACTGCCCGACCCACCCAGCAGCACGATCATGAACAGCACCACCGACTCCCAGAAATTGAAGGATTCCGGCGCGATAATGGTCATTTTGGCCGCATACAGGGTGCCGACCATCCCCGCCCAGAAGGCCCCGATGACGAAAGCCGCCAACTTGTAGTGGGCCGTGTTGATGCCGCTGCCCTCGGCGGCCACGTCATCCTCGCGCAGATAGGTCAGGGCGCGGCCGAAGCGGGAGTTTTCCAGGCGGTGGAAGAGATAGATGGTGACCGCCATGAAGGCCCAGATCAGGTAGAAGAACTCGTGGGGCCGGCGGATTTTGAAGCCGAAGATCTCCGGCCGCGCGATGCCGAAAATGCCGTTGGCCCCGCCGGTGATGCCGAAAACGTTGTTGATCAGCGCGATGCGGACAATTTCGACCATGCCGATGGTGACGATCAGCAGGTAGTCGCCCCGCAGGTGAATGATGGGGCGGGCCACGATCAGGGCGAAAAAGCCGGCCACCAGGCCGCTGAGCGGCATCAGCCAGAGGACCGGGATGTGATAGGTGGTGTTCAGGATCGCGGTGGTGTAGGCGCCGATGGCGTAAAAGGCCGCATGCCCCATGTGGAACATACCGGCATAGCCCAGAATCACGTTGAGGCTCAGCGCCAGGATCGCGTACAGGCCGACGTTGTTGAGCACATCCACCCAGTAGGCATTCAGAAAACCCGGCAGAACCACCAGGATGCCGCAGATCACCGCGTAGATGAGAGAGCGTCTGGTCATCATATTTTTTCCGCCACCCGTTCACCGAGAAGGCCGGTGGGGCGCACGATCAGAATCAGGATCAGAACACAGAAGGCGATGGCATCCTTCCAGGCGATGGAAATATAGGCCGCCCCCAGAGCTTCGATGACCCCCAGCAGAATCCCGCCGACCATGGCCCCCGGAATGTTGCCGATACCGCCCAGAATGGCCGCGGTAAAGGCCTTGAGGCCGTACACCCACCCCATGGTGAAATTGATCTGGCCGTAGTAGAGGCCCACCATCAGCCCGGCGGCCCCGCCCAGGGAGGGGCCGATGAGAAAGACGATCATGATCACCTTGTCGACATCGATGCCCATCAGGCGCGCGGCCCCCTGGTCGATCGCCGCCGCCCGGATGGCGGTGCCGATCTTGGTGCGCTGGATGAAAAGGTAAAGGGCCACCATCAACAGCACGGATGTCGCCAACATGAGAATCCGGATCAGGGGAATCTGGAGGCCGAAAATGTTGACGACGACCTTGGGCAGAATGTCGTGGGGATAAACCCGAAAACGCGCCCCATAGATCAGCATGACCGCGTTCTGAAAGAAGATGGAGGCGCCCAGGGCGGAGACGACGGCTGAAAGGCGGGGGGATTCGCGCAGGGGCCGGTAGGCGATGCGCTCCAGCATGACCCCGATGATGGCCACCATGCCCATGACCATCACGGCCAGCAGCAGCACCGCGCCGAGCGGCCCCAATCGGTCGGCCAGGCCCAGGGTGGTGAGCAGCGTCAGTCCCAGGTAAGCGCCGATGGTGAAGAGGTCGCCGTGGGCGAAGTTGATCAGCTTCAGGACCCCGTAGACCATCGTGTAGCCGAGGGCGATCAGGGCGTAGATCCCGCCGACAGCCAGACCATTGGTGAGTTGCTGGAAAAACTGTTCCATTCTGCGTACCGTCGGTTGGGGGGTTGACCGGCCCCGCGGCCGGCAGAGCGGCGTGCAGGCGACGTTGCGGGCATACCGAAAAAGCGGTCATCGGAAGCAGGCGGCGGCCCCACTGGGGCGCCGCCGCCGCTCCCGACGGCATGTCGAACGTTGCAACGAAAGCCGGCTACGGCAACAGCTTGAAGTTGCCCTCGGCATCGACCTCGTAGACCCGATAGAGATCCCCGACCCGGTCGCCCTTCTCGTTGAAGGCGATGTCGCCGGTCAAACCGGTGAAATCTTTCAGTTCGTTGTGGAGGTAGTCGGCCAGTTTGTCCGGATCGGTGGATTCGGTGGCCTTGATGGCCTCAGCCACAACCCGGAACCCGTCGCCGGAGAGCACCGCCCAGACAGAGCCGGGGACGGCGTTGAATTTTTTCTGGTAGCTGGCCAGAAAATCCTGGGCTTCCTTGGATGGCAAGTCCTGGGGAACCGGCGGGCTGAGGAAAAAGAACCCCTGAGCCGCATCCTTGCCGGCGATCTTGACCAGATCGGGGTTGTTGGTGGCGTCCCCGCCGATGAAGGGCACGTTCCAGTTCATCTCTTTTTTCTGCCGCAGGAAAAGGCCTGCCTCGGGGTAGTAGCCGGTGAAAAAAACCACATCCGGTTCGGCGGCCTTCAGCTTGGTGAGAATTGCGCTGTAGTCGCGCTCACCGGGGGTGATGGCCTCGAAAAAAACGATGTTGGCGCCCTTTTGGTCCAGCAGCATCTTGGCCTCATCGGCCAGCCCCTTGCTGTAGGTGGTGTTGTCGTGCAGGATGGCGATTTTTTTGAACCCCATCGACTCCAGGGTGTCGACGGCCACGCGACCCTGCTCGTCGTCGCGGGGCGAGGTCCGAAAGAAGTATTTCAACCCCTTTTCCGAGAGGCGGATGGCGGTGGAGCCGTTGGCCACCTGGATGATCTTGGATTCATCGAAGATGTTCTGGGAAGCTTCGGTCACCGAGGAGCCGTAGGTGCCGATCACGGCCACGATGCCCTGGGTGGCCAGCCGCTGCGCGGCCA
>JBAPYE010000262.1:0-3212 GCA_049284575.1 Desulfobacterales bacterium | reverse complement strand
GCTTCACGGTCGTGCGGTCGGGGGTTGGCAGCGCGGGCAGATGTGGGTGCTGCGCTGGCCGACGGTGATTCGCGCGATCGGGGTGCCGCAGCGGGGGCAGGCCCTGCCGGTGCAGCGGAAGACTTTGAGCGCTTCCCGGTTGCGGCCCGGCTGCTCTCCGATGGAGTTGAAATTGGATTGGCCGGCCCCGAGGGAGGTGCCGTTGTTGCGCAGCCCCCGCCGCAGGACCTTGCGGATGGCGCGGTGCAGGGCCTTGATCTCGTGAGCGGCCAGGGCGGCGGCCTTGCGGCAGGGGTGCAGGCGGGCATCCCAGAGGGCCTCGTCCACGTATATGTTGCCGAGCCCGGCGATGAACGTCTGGTCCAACAGGAGCGGTTTGAGGGCGCGCTGGCGGGCGTGCAGGCCCGCTGCCAGGCGCTGGGCGGTGAAGCCGCGGGCCAGGGGTTCGGGGCCCAGGCGGCCTAACCGCTCGGTGGTGTCCGCAACCAGGTACATGCGTCCGAACTTGCGGGGATCGTGAAAGCGCAGTTCCCTTCCGTCGTCCAGGGCGAGGATCACGTGTTGGTGCGCAGCGCGCTTGCCGCCGCCCGCCACCAGCAGCAGTCTTCCGCTCATCCGCAGGTGAACCAGCAGGTGCAGGTCCGGGGCAAGGTCGAAAACGATGAACTTGGCCCGTCGCCGGATGGCGCTGACCCGCCGTCCGGTCAGGCGGCCGGCGAACTCCCGGCAGCCGAGATCGGCCACGCTTCGCGGCCAGTGAACCGCCACGGCCGTGACGGTCGCCCCGGGCAGGCCGGCCGCCACCAGGTCGTCCACGATGGTCTGAACTTCGGGTAGTTCGGGCATGGGCACACGCAGTCGCCGGTGCACGAGCGCTATTGCCGTCAGTCGGCGTCGTGCCGGTCGAGAAAGTAAAGGGTGCCCCCGACCGGCGCAAACGAGAGCACCAGGATATTCAGCAAGGGGATCAGAAACAGCAGGCCGAAGCCCACGTGAAAAGGCAGCGCCCGCGTAAAGAGCCGGAGCCGGTCCCTGAAGGGCAGCAGCTGCCGCGCCGGGACCAGGTCGGTGGCATCCCAGGCGAGGAAGGCGCCCGCCACCACCGGGGCCGCCACCGTCAAGAACGGTCCTAAAGGGGTCAACCAGGCCAGCACGGTCAAGACCAGGGTGAGCAGTATCGGAAAAACGCTGCGCGGGATCTCCTGGCGCACCAGAATGAAAAAGTGTTCGAGCAGCGGGCGGTGGGTCGGCTCGTGGGCCAGCCCGCGAACCTTGACCTCCGTCAGGCGGGACATGGCGTCCATGATGACGACGCTGAAGAGGACCTGGGAAAAGAGATAAGCCAGCACCGCCGAGACCCCCATCAGTAAAAACCCCAGCAGCCACGAAAAAAGGTGCCACAGCCAGACTATCCACGGGCTTGCGGGGCGCGACCAGAGCAGGGACAGGATTTCGTCATGGAAGACCAGTACCAGGCTTGCGGCAGCGACGGTCAGGGCCGCCACGGCCGCCAGGCGCACCAGCCCCAGGATCAACAGCCGGGGGGTCCGCAGGCCCAGCATCAGCCCCCGCAGGTTGTACACGATGCCGCTAAGAAGGTTCATGATGGTCTCGGTTCCTCTCTCAGGCTGCTGCATGGCGATGTGATTCACTGGTTTGTCGGCATGCCGGCAGGTCTTTTCGGTCGATAAATTTTTTTACCAATTTTAAAGCCGGGATCGGGGTCGTCAAGGGCCGCGTGACGCCCCAACCCCCAGGAGGCACGCCATGCAGGACTTCGAAAAGCTCGGCGCATTTTACCTCGGCCGTGAATACGATCTCAAGAACCGCCGCGCCCGACCGGATGTGATGCTCTACGATGCCAAGGACCTCACCACCCACGCGGTCATTGTCGGCATGACGGGCAGCGGCAAAACCGGATTGGGCATCGCCCTCCTGGAAGAGGCCCTGATCGACGGCATACCCGTTATCGCCATCGACCCCAAAGGCGACCTGACCAACCTGCTGCTGACCTTTCCCGAACTCGCGGCGGCGGATTTCGAGCCCTGGGTCAGCGAGGCGGAGGCCCTGGCCAAGGGATTGACCCGCCAGCAGTTCGCCGCGCGTCAGGCCGAAATATGGCGCGACGGGCTGGCCCGATGGGACCAGTCGCCCGCGCGCATCAGCCGCCTGCGGGCCGCCGCCGAAGCGGTCCTTTACACCCCCGGCAGCAGTGTTGGCCGGCCGATCAGCGTCCTGCGCAGTTTTGCACCACCGCCGGCAGCCCTGCTGCAGGAGCCCGACCTGCTGCAGGAGCGCATTCAGACCATGGCCACCAGCCTGCTGGCCCTTCTGGGAATCGCGGCCGACCCGATCACCAGCCGAGAGCATATCCTGATCGCCACCATCCTGCAAGCCGTCTGGCAGCAGGGCCGGCGCCTGGACCTGGCCGGCCT
Source organism: Desulfobacterales bacterium (assembly GCA_049284575.1). Taxonomy (GTDB): domain Bacteria; phylum Desulfobacterota; class Desulfobacteria; order Desulfobacterales; family JAABRJ01; genus JAABRJ01. The sequence continues at coordinate 777 of JBAPYE010000262.1, read as the reverse complement.
GATCCACGCCATCCAGGCGCCCCCGTTCGAACGCATCGGGGTCATGGACCTGGAGTTTTTCTTCCCCGCCAAAGACCGCATCGGGCTGGCGATGCGCTTAAACGGCCTGCTGGCCGCCCCGGGCTTTGAGGCCTGGCTGACGGGCGCGCCGCTCGACATTGGCGGGCTGCTCTACGGCCCGGGCGGCAAGCCGCGGGCCGCGATTTTCACCATCAGCCACCTTTCCGACGCCGAGCGGATGTTCTTCGTGACGCTGCTGCTCAACGAGGTCCTCGCCTGGGTGCGCACCCAAGCGGGCACGGGCAGCCTGCGGGCGATCCTCTACATGGACGAGATCTTCGGGTTTTTTCCGCCCTCCCGCAACCCGCCGGCCAAAGCCCCGCTGCTGACCCTGCTGAAACAGGCCCGGGCCTCGGGCCTCGGGGTCGTGCTGGCCACCCAGAACCCGGTGGACCTGGATTACAAGGGACTTGCCAACACGGGCACCTGGTTTATCGGCCGGCTCCAGACCGAACGCGACAAGCAGCGGTTGTTGGATGGGCTCGAGGGGGCTGCCGCCGGCAGCGGCTTCGACCGCGGTCAGATCGGCGAGGTGCTTGCCGGGTTGGGGCAGCGGGTGTTCCTGCAGCACAACGTGCACGAGACCCAGCCGGTGATCTTCGAGACCCGCTGGGTCCTGTCCTACCTGCGCGGGCCCCTGACCCGGGAGGAGATCAAGCGCCTGGCGGCGGCGCAAGCCGCGGGGGAGGCGCAGGCGCCGCCGGAAAAAAGCGCCCC
>JBAPYE010000261.1:0-6614 GCA_049284575.1 Desulfobacterales bacterium | reverse complement strand
GGCCGAAGTGCCCCTCCGATCCTGCACGATTTTAACCACCGCGGCGAGCCCCGCCCTGCGGGCGATCCACGACCGGATGCCGCTGATCTTAAAGCCCGCCGCCTACCGCGACTGGCTCGACCCGCAGGTTTAGGGGCATGATAGAGGGGTAACGCAGATGAAACGAGGGCTCTCGAATAACGATAACGGACCCCGCCGTCTCGCGAACGCCGATCCGGCAGCTTGTGAAGGGAGGGGGGATACATTGCAGCAAAAGGATGCAGTCACCAGCGAACGCCTGCGCTTCGAGCAGATGATATCGGATCTTTCGGCGCGCTTCATCAACGTACCCGCGGAACGGCTCGACAGCGAAATCGAGAACGCCCTGAAAAAGCTGCTGGAGTTTTTCGAGGTCGACCGCTGCGGGCTGCTCCATGCTCTGCCCGGCAGGGACTCATGGAAAATCACGCATGTCGCCTATTCGGAAAATGCCGCACCGATTCCGGTCGGCACCGAGCTTCCCCGCTCAATTTACCCCTGGGCCTATGACCGACTGACGGTGCAGGGCAAGGTGGTGGCCTATGAGCGGGTGGAGAACATGCCGGATGAAGCCCACGTGGACAAGCAGACCTGGATCGACTGGGGAATCCGCTCCAATCTCATCATACCGATTCTCACCAAAGCATCCTTCGTCCACATCATCTCCATCAATAGCGTGCACAAGGAGCGCCCCTGGCCGGAAGCCTTCATCCCCCGGCTGCAGCTTCTGGGCGAGATCCTCGTCAACGCCCTGGAGCGCCGCGACATCGAGCAGGCCCTTCGCGACAGCGAAGAGCGGTTGCGTCTGGCCGCGTCCTCGGCCGAGGCGGGAATCTGGGTCATTGATATCAGCACGGGACGGCTTTGGGCCACCGACAAGCTGCGGGAAATTTTTCATTTCGCCCCTGACGAGGATTTGAGCTTCGATCGGTTTCTGGAAACCGTGCATCCGGACGATCGCCAAAGCGCCAAAGAAACCCTCACCCTCTGTCGCCGGACGAGAGATCTGACCCGGATAGAGTACCGCATCGTGCTCCCCGATGGCCGCGTGCGCTGGATCGTCTCCCGCGGGCGGTCCTACCCGGCCACTTCGATACGGCCGGAACGCGTGCTGGGCGTTTCCATCGATTTCACCCGGCAAAAGGAAATGGAGGGACAGCTCCAAGGCCAACTAGAGCAGATTAATCGTCTGAAGCTCGAACTGGAACAGGAAAACGTCTATCTCCGGAAGGAAGTCCTGCTTCGCCAAGAGCACGGGGAGATCGTCAGCGTCAGCCAAGCCATGAAACGGGTTCTCGCCCAGGTGGAACAGGTGGCACCGACGGACGCGATCGTTCTTCTACAGGGGGAAACCGGCACCGGCAAGGAGCTTTTGGCGCGCCACCTTCACCGCCTGAGCCGGCGCAAGGACCGGCCGCTGATCACCCTCAACTGCGCGGTGCTGCCGCCCAGCCTGATCGAGAGCGAGCTCTTCGGTCGCGAAAAGGGCGCCTATACCGGCGCGCTGACCCGGATGGCCGGCCGCTTCGAGGTGGCCCACCGGTCCACGCTGTTTCTGGACGAAATCGGCGAGCTCTCCATAGACCTTCAGGCCAAGCTCCTTCGGGTTTTAGAGGAGGGTCAGTTCGAGCGCCTGGGGTCTACGCGCTCACTCAAGGTGGATGTGCGCATCATCGCGGCCACCCACCGGGACCTTGCGCGGGCCGTGGCCGAGGGCCATTTTCGGGCCGATCTTTTCTACCGCTTGAACGTCTTTCCCATCCTGATCCCGCCCCTTCGCGAACGCATCCAAGACATCCCCCCTCTGGTGTGGACGTTCGTGAGGCAGAACGAGAAAAAGCTGGCCAAGCGCGTCGAGCGCATCCCCCGCCGGAGCATGGAAGCCCTCCAACATTACGCCTGGCCGGGCAACGCCCGGGAACTCCGCAACATCGTGGAGCACGCCATGATCACCGGCAGCGGGGGAACCCTCCAGCTGCGACCGCCGAGCCCGGTGCCCGCCAACATTCCCATCGAAGGCCGGCTGGAGGAGGTCGAGCGCCGGCACATTCTGGGCGTGCTCGAGAAAACCGGCTGGCGGCTCACGGGAAAGAACGGGGCCGCCGAAGTCCTGGGCCTGAAGCGAACGACCCTCCAGGGCAGAATGAAAAAGCTGGGCATCCGACGCCCCACATCTTGATGCCCAAATATCGGCACCTTGCCGTTATCTGGGCACAACCCGCTTGTCCGCGCCCCTCCCAGAAAATCCAACGCAGCTGAAATTTATTTTATTTCAATCGGTTGCCGGCTCCTCGCGATACGATATCGGTCCTGGAACGGTTTTGGCATTTACTCTCACTGCAACCGTTTCCAAACTGCCCCGTATGCCCCTTGTGGGAGGTGCCCTTTGCCCGAAGACCCCCTGATATCCCCAGTTGCAGTGCATCCGCAGGATGCAGGAACCCGCATACGGGCGACCGTCCGCGTTTTGATTCCGGCCCGCAAGCGAAGAGAGGTGCTGGCCGTCCTGGAATCGACCGTCGAGCAGATCCGGCACACGGAGGGTTGCACCGGCTGCCGCCTCTACCGGGACGTTCAGGAGGTAGGGGCGCTCCTGATAACTGAGAGCGCGCCGATTGATCGCTCACCCGTAAAACCACATCCGCCAAGGTGCTGCAGCTGAACAATCGGGAGGAAAAACCGCGAGGAAAGGAGATCGCAATGAAACCGAATCAACGATTCAAATCGGTAAGAATTCTTGTCATGGTCATGGCCATAATCATGGTGGCAGCCGTTGCCGGGCAGCCGGCTGCGGCGCAGCAGGCTACCGGGGAAGCGGGTGCGCCCAACGCCACATCACCCTCAGCGGCGAGCAGCTCCCGCCGCCCGTTGCGAAGTTCGGCGGGGTGATCAAGAATGATGCCATGAGCTCGAAACCCTGGTGGCCGCCGCGGGTGACGCCGCCCAAAGAGGCCCCCAACGTTCTGCTCATCATCACCGATGACTCCGGTTTCGGCGTACCGAGCACCTTCGGGGGGGTCATCCCCACGCCGGCCATGGACCGGGTCGCCCAAAACGGCCTGCGCTACAACAACATCCATTCGACCGCGCTGTGTTCGCCGACGCGGGCCGCGCTCATCACCGGGTGCAACCATCACTCGGTTGGGTTTGGCGTGATTTCGGAGCAGTCCACCGGGTTTCCCGGCTACAACAGCATCATCTCCAGGGACAAGGCCACCATCGGCCGCATCCTGCTGGAGAATGGCTATGCCACGTCGTGGTTTGGCAAGGATCACAACACGCCGGCTTTCGCCGCCAGCCAGGTCGGACCGTTTGACCAGTGGCCGACCGGCATGGGCTTTGAGTATTTCTACGGCTTTGTGGGCGGCGATGCCAACCAGTGGCAGCCGAATCTCTTCCGCAACACCACCCAGATCTACCCCTTCGAGGGCAAGCCCGGGTGGAACCTGGTCACCGGCATGGCCGACGATGCCATTGACTACCTGAACCGCATCAACCAGATTCAGCCTGACAAGCCCTTCTTCGTCAAATATGCACCCGGCGCCACCCACGCCCCCCATCATCCGACCGAAGCGTGGGTGAAGAAAATCCACGACATGCATCTCTTCGACGACGGCTGGGAAAAGCTGCGCGAAACCATCTTCGCAAACCAGAAGAAGCTGGGTGTGATACCGGCGGATACGCAGCTCGAGCCCTGGCCGGAGAAGGTCATCAAAAAATGGGACGACTGCACGCCCGAGGAAAAGAAGCTCTTTATCAAACAGGTTGAAATCTTCGCCGCCTACGAGGCTTATATGGACCATGAAATCGGCCGGGTCATCCAGGCCGTCGAGGACATGGGCAAACTCGACGACACGCTGATCATCTATATCAACGGCGACAACGGCACCAGCGCCGAGGGCGGACCTCTGGGCACGCCCAACGAAGTGGCCTTCTTCAACGGCGTCAGCGAAATGCCCGTCGACGTGCAGATGAAGTGGTACGACGTCTGGGGCACCGAGCAGACTTACAACCACATGTCCGCCGGCTGGTCCTGGGCCTTCGACACGCCCTTCACCTGGTTCAAGCAGAATGCCTCAAAACTTGGTGGCATCCGCCAGTGCATGGCCATTTCCTGGCCCGGTCACATCACGGATAAGGGTGGCCTGCGCGAGCAGTTCATGCACGTGATCGACGTGGTGCCCACCATCCTCGAGGTTACCGGCATTTCCGCTCCCGAAACCGTGGACGGCATCAAGCAGGCCCCCATCGAAGGCACGATCCTGACCTCGGGAGGACGCTTCGCCGGCTACGGTTTCTATCTCCAGGAAGGCAAGCCAACCTTCCTCTGGAACCTGATCGACCTGAAGCGCATCAAGTGGCAAGGCCCCGACGCACTCGCTCCCGGCAAGCACACCATCGAGTTTGACTTCAAATACGACGGTCTGGGTTTGGGCACGCTGGCCTTTAACAACATGAGCGGCCTTGGTCGCTCCGGCACCGGCACCCTCAAGGTGGACGACAAGGTCGTGCAGACCATCAAGATGGAGCGCACACTGCCCATGATCCTGCAATGGGACGAGAGCTTCGACATCGGCTCGGACACGCTCACTGGCGTGAACGACGCCGACTACAAACCGCCGTTCACACTCACCGCCAAGCTCGATAAGCTGACGATCACGGTGGACCGACCGCAGTTGTCCGAGGCGGACATCAAGACGCTCGAGACCAAGATGAGCGAGGCCATGGATGGCACACCGCTTAAACGCGTCCAGCCCGGCCCGCAGTAGGCCGCATGGCAACGCATCAGTTGTGAACTGTGCGGGCCGCTCTCGCCAGGGAGCGGCCCGCCGATTCACCATTGAAGTGAAACAAACGAGACCGAGGGATAGCAAAGTTCATGAAACGCGTTATATTTTACGCGATGCTGGCCTCGGGCCGCTCTGGAAGGCGCTGCTGTTGAAAATTACCAACATGGCACTGAAAATGGTGTCGCGCTGCCGGGGGCCGACCTGCTGCTTTCGAATTCGTACGATGTCCTCGTGGCCGACGTTCAGGAAGCCAAGTATATCGGCCGGGGAGTCATCGACGGCGTGGAGTGCGAACACCTCGCCTTTCGCAACTTCGACACCGACTGGCAGGTCTGGGTGGAGGTGGGGGAGCGGCCGATTCCGCGCAAGTTGGTGATCACCAGCAAGACAATAAACAGCGCCCCGCAATACACCCTGCGTGTCAAGGAATTCAAAACAGGCATCACGCCGGAAAATGATGCATTCACTTTCGCACCACCGGCCGGCGCCCAGAAGCTCAGCCCCGATGCGCTCATCGAACTCGACGAATTGCCACCTGGGGCGACGGAAGGAGGCAAACCATGAAACACACGATAAGCAAAACCATCCTCATCCTCAGTCTGGCAATCGCCGGCTGGATCTGGAATGGCGACATCAGACCGACCTCGGGCGACCTGGTCGCCACGGCGGAGGCCATTATCGGCCGTCCGGCGACACCGCTCAGCTACGCCGGCGTGGCCCGCCGCACCACGGTCAGGGTAGCGACGCCGGGAGTAGGCGTCAACATGGGGGGGCCGGTGAACAGGGTCGGGAGATGGTAATCAAACCCATACCGCCGATCAGGTGCTGAATGCAGTTAGGCAAAATCACGATACGATGCCATAGAATATTTGCTTTGGGAGGGGCCATGCTCCGGATCGTTTACCACCACCACAATCGACTGATGGCTGTGCTGACTGTTTTTTCGATCATGTTGTTGTATCAAACGGCATTTGCCCAATCGGCGGGCATCGATCCCCAGGCCGAAAAGCTTATGCGGGCGGCAACAACCTATCTCGCCGGACAGAACCGTTTCAGCGTCGACACCCGCAGCACGATTGAAGTTGTGCTGGCTTCCGGCCAGAAAATTCAGTTCGACCACGGGGCGACCCTCGCGGTGCAGCGCCCGAACAAGCTGCGGGCCGAGCGCAAGGGCGATTTGATCGACCAGGTGTTTTACTACGATGGGAAGTCCCTCACCCTGCACAACCCGAGCGATAACTACTATGCCGTTGCTCCGGCCCCCGGCACCGTGGAAGAGATGCTCGATTTCGCCCGCGAATCCCTCGATATCATCGCGCCGGCCGGGGACCTGCTCTACAAAAATGCCTTCGAGATCCTGATGGCCGATGTAACCTCCGGGTTTGTGGTCGGCCAAAGCGTCGTGGAGGATCAGCACTGCGACCATCTCGCCTTTCGGAGCCCGGAAGTGGATTGGCAGATTTGGATTCAAGAAGGTAGCCAACCCTTGCCGCGCAAGCTCGTCATCACAACCAAAGATGTGGCCGGCATGCCCCAATTCGCCGTGGTGATGACCCATTGGGAATTGGCCCCGACGTTCACCGAGGCGATCTTCGACTTCACGCCGCCGCCGGATGCGAAGCAGGTCAGCTTCATGTCCCTCGATCAGTCCGCCCCCTTAAAACCGTAAATGGCAAGGAGATGGAGATGAAAAATCGATCAAAGCACCTTCTATTAGGTTTTTCCCTTATAGCCTTGCTGTTCTTGGACCTCACACCCGAGACGACGAACCCTATTCGTTTGGTGCCCGAGGCCGCGGCCATTATC